>JAHEJF010000140.1 GCA_024639025.1 Ahrensia sp.
GATGCGGTCGACACAGACGGCTTCACTTGGCGTTTTCGCGCTACATCATCATTCTAATCTGATCTTTCAGATTTGATGGATAAACCCGGCGGGCAACTGCCGGGTTTTTTATTGCTTTGTAGAAATTTCGACTGGGCGCACACCAAAAGGCAAAAGGCTCAAGCAGTCAATTGGGGAAACGCTGCTCAGTGATAAATGTCAATCTTGGCGGCGAACTGCGCAATCTTCTTTGGAATGTTGCCCGAATGCAGTGCCGGTGGATGTCCCTGACCCTCTATTTCCAGAGATTCCATGTCGGGATGGACCTCAGACATCTGCTGAAGCGTTCTGGCTGCCAAAATATTGGAGTTTTTGCCCCTGATCGCCAACAGGGGCACTTTTGAGAGCCCGACAAATTGCGGCCAGGCCGATGGTAGGCGCGCACCGGCGTCCAGCGCCTTCATTGTTTTGGCAAGATTGGGATCATAATTGGCCTTGAACACGCCATCTTCATTGACATAGCGGCACTCGGCTTCGTGCGCCCAATCATCATCCGTAAACGTTGTGAAGCTTTTGCCCATCAGGACTTTTTGCGTTTCGATCGCCTCTGCCCAGCTCTTTGGTTTGGCGGGGCGGCTCAAATAAGCGCGGATCTGCATCAAGCCTGAACCATCGATCACCGGTCCAATGTCATTGAACACAACACCTTTGATCGCCGAAGGGCGCATCCCTGCGAGCACCATGGTAATCAAACCACCACGCGATGTTCCGATAAAAATTCCGTGCTCGATACCCATCGCCGTCAGGCCTGCAACAACATCCTCGGCTTCGGTGATTACGTTATAGTTTTGCCAGTCCCGATCATATTCGGAAAGGCCGCGTCCCCGATAATCGAATGCAACAACACGGCGAGGCTCGTCAGCATGGCTCGCGAGGAATAGTGCCAGCCGGTCGAAATCCCGGACATTGCGGCTTAGTCCCGGCAGGCAGATAACCGGTAGATTTTCACTGTGTTGAACCGGGTTGTGTACCTTGGCATGCAGGCGCAATCCATCACGGCTGCTGAAAAATATACTATTTATATCAACAGATTGCACTGAATTACTCATGTGTATGACACTCGCCTTGGTGGCTATGGATTGGTCTGACAGTTGACTATGCAAGATTAGTTATCGTCACACATGTCCAAGTTCAATCAAATAAATGTCCAGCCTGAAGTTTTCAGACCAAGATGAAGCGCTTGAATTGGAGCATGGTCTATAACGGTCTGTCCGTACCAAATCTGATGTCCTTGCCGATCGCTGAATCCTGCCCAAGGCGAATTTTGTACACCTGAATATTTTCCATAATGCGCTGGATGTAAGATCGGGTCTCTGGAAAGGGAATCATCTCGACCCAGTCAATGACTTGGTAAAGTGATTTACCGCGCGGGTCGCCAAAACGTTCTATCCATTCGCGTGCGCGTGCTGGCCCTGCATTATAAGCGGCAAAGGTCAGAACATAGGAGCCGCCAAATCGATCCAATTGTTCGTTGAGATAGGCCACGCCCAGTCGGGCATTGTAATTGGCGTTGCTGGTCAGTTTGGCAGCCTCATAACCAATACCTGTCTTCTTTGCCATTTCGCGCGCCGTTCCGGGTAACAGCTGCATCAGACCTTTGGCATTGGCCCTTGATACGGCTGCAATATTGAATTCGCTCTCCTGCCTGGCAATGGCATAAGCGAGTGCTTGGTCGATGGGTTCAATGCCGGTTGAATCGGAGATTGCACCCAAGGGATGGGTGAGGGCGCCCATGTCAATGCCACGCCAATTGGCCAGCTTTGCGATTTTCAGGGCGGCGAAATGGTCGTCGGCTTGCGAGGCCTGCAGGGCAGCCAGCGCGATCGCTGATACGTCTTGCCAGGATCGACCAATGGCAAGATAAAGGGATCGAGCATGGGCTCTGTGCCCCAGCTTTGAAAGACGCTGCGCAGCCTCAAGTGGTGCCGCGTGAGATTGGTTCGCATTTACTTCAATGCTCTCGTTGGGCAGTCGCGTTGCCAACTTGCCCTTGAGTTCTTCAAGCGCAAGTTGGCCATAGTATGTGGTTGAAAATTCAGCAGCCTTTTCAAAGGCATCTATCGCCTCCTGCTGTGATTGCAGAGCACGGCCCAGCCAGTAATGACCTCGAGCGCGAGAAATATCGCCCTTTGCAATCTCAGTTATATCTTTGAAGTGAGAGGCTGCCAGCGATGGGTCTTCCAGACCGCGCAAGGCATACCAGCCGGCATGAAAAGCTGCATCGACCCGCGTTGAATCTGAGCCGCCTTGATGCGCCGCGACCAAATCATAAGCAGATCGGAAATCGCCTGACTCAAATTTGTGCCGGGAGATGATGCGTCTCTCGTCCCACCAGGCGTCGGGATTGATAAGGTACTCGGCCTCCTCAGGAACCTGGTTGAGCACCGCAATCGCGTCATCGTCCTTGTCGGCGCGCCTAAAATATTCGGTGCGCATGAAGGCATAGGCAGCTGTATCCTTTTCTTTCTCGTCCAATTTCTCCATCAGGGACAGCGCGGCTTGCTGACCGCGGATGACTGCTGCCCAAGCCTTATGGAGTGCTTCTGCTTCGATATGTTTGGCTATGCGTCCGCCGGAACGCACACGATTGCGGCTCATCATCGTAAAGAAGCGGATTTCGTGATCCCGCTTTGTCAATGCATCGCCAAACGAGTCCAGAACGCGGTTTTCGTCGGCCGCAGAAAGAACTTTGGCATGCCAATAAGGAACGAGAAGCGCACGTGCTTTTTCGGCGTTGCGTGTAAAATGGTATGTTTTGGCCAGCGCAAAGGCCGATTGAAAAGAGCTGGTCTCGTTGTCTTTCAAGCCGAGACGCAGGCGCATGATCGCTATCGGATCGCGTGCCATGGCGGTCTCAAGATGTCTTTCGATCATCTCTTGGCCCGGCCAACCCTCCAGCGCGCTTTGTGCTGAACGCAGCACTTTGATCGGCACGTCCTTGTGGCCTGAAGTCGCAATCAACCAAGTCAATAATTGTCGATCCGGATTGTCCCTGCTGATTTCATCTCTGGCAGCGATAAGTGCTTTCATATCACCCGCATCAAAGACTCCGAGCGCCCGGTTCAGCGCCAGATCGGCGGGTGGAATATCATACTGCGGGTCTCGGGCATCTTCAGCATCGCTCGAAGCGTTTGTTGAACCATTTCCATGCACAGTCGCCGTGGTTATATGATCAATCCCCGTATGGCCCGGCGCAAACAGATAATAGCAAAAGACGATCATGGCGACCGCGGCACCAGACGTGATGCATGCTCTAAAACCAGCAATTATTGTTGATCTCTGCAACATCGAATCTCTTTGACAACACTGCGTGTCAGGAATTTGGCGGTCCTTGACCACGATGTGTCACAGCCATGAAGTTACGGTTAATGAATGGTAAGCATGTTTTGTGTTTGGCGCGCTGACGCGGTTGCCCATAATTCGCTTGCTTTGTATGTTCTGCGCTTGCACAAGGTCGAATGTCGGTTCAAAAGCAACCGATACACACACGCAAACGGTGTGCCTGGAGAATTCTATGACGGATCGTCAAAGCTATCGCGGTTCAATGACCGCCATCGTGACCCCCTTCACAAATGCGGGCGATGTGGACGAAACTGCTTTTCGCGCATTGATCGATTGGCAAATTGAAGAGGGAACCAAGGTGATCGTGCCTGTGGGCACCACGGGCGAAAGCGCAACGCTTTCGCATGACGAGCACAAGCGTGTTGTCGAGCTTGCTGTGGAGCAAGTCGCGGGCAGGGTCCCGGTGATGGCGGGCGCGGGTTCCAATAACACGGTGGAAGCTGTCGATTTTGCCAAGCACGCCGAGAAAGCCGGCGCGGACAGCATTCTGGCCGTAACACCATATTACAACAAGCCCACCCAGGCCGGCATGTACGCCTACTACAAGGCGATGGCGGAAGCTATTGATATTCCAATCTTTATTTACAATATTCCCGGTCGGTCGGCCGTGGATTTGTCGCCCGAAATGATGGGTCGTCTCGCAGCTGATTTCAGCAATATTTGGGGTGTGAAAGACGCAGTGGGATCGATGGAGCGCGTGTCATTGCAACGCATCACCTGCGGCAAGGACTTTGTGCAATTGTCTGCAGAGGATGCGACATCGCTGGGCTACAATGCCCATGGCGGCGTCGGAGCGATATCGGTAACCGCAAATGTTGCGCCGCGGCTATGCTGTGAATTCCAGGAAGCGACGCTTGCAGGCGATTATGGCAAAGCACTTGAGTACCAGGATCGGCTGATGCCCCTGCATCAAGCCATATTCATTGAACCGGGTGTTGCGGGCGCCAAATATGCGCTTTCAAAGCTGGGCAAGATCGAAAACAGCTTGCGCTCTCCCATCCTGCCCGTGGAAGCAAATACTGCGGCGGCCATCGATGATGCGATGCGCCATGCCGGGCTCCTAAACTGAGCGATGCAACGCGCATTCGTGAGATGACCACAGATGGCCCCAGGAAAGAAGAAATCGACCGGGAAATTTATAGCCGAGAACCGCAAAGCGCGTTTCGACTATGAAATCAAGGAGGTTTTTGAAGCAGGCATCATGCTCAAGGGCACGGAGGTTAAGAGCCTGCGTAACGGCGAAGCGAACATTGCCGAGAGCTATGCTTCCTATGAAGATGGTGAGCTTTGGCTGATCAATTCATATGTTCCTGAATACCTTGAAGCCAACAAGTTCAACCATGAACCGCGCAGACGCAGAAAATTGCTGCTACACGCAAAGGAAATTGTGAAACTGGCAAATGGCGTCAATCGCGAGGGCATGACCATCGTGCCGCTCAAGCTGTATTTCAATCAGCAGGGCAGGGCCAAACTGGAGATCGCCCTGGCCAAGGGCAAGAACGTCGCCGACAAGCGGCAGACCGCCAAGACTCGCGACTGGAATCGCGAAAAAGCGCGTGTTCTGAAAGAACACGGATGATGGGTAATTCCCATCCAAAACGCGTGGACTATCCCGAAATTGCGCAAACAATAGCCAGCCTGACGAAGGGCGAGGACGATGTGATCGCTCTCATGGCGACATTTGCGTGCGAGTTGCATCATGCCGATGACCGGTTCGATTGGACGGGTTTTTATCGGGTCGTGGGTCCAGAATTGATGAAAATCGGTCCTTATCAGGGAAGCCATGGCTGTTTGGTGATCCCGTTTGACCGGGGCGTCTGCGGCGCCGCCGCCTCAAGCCGAAAAACCCAACTCGTTGACAATGTAGAGGAATTTCCAGGCCACATCGCTTGTTCTTCAACCACGCGTTCCGAGATCGTACTGCCTGTTTTCTGCAAGGACGACAAGTTGCTGGGCGTATTGGACATTGACAGCAATCAGCCTGCCGCGTTTACAACAGACGACCAGATCGCACTGGAAACCCTTCTGAAATTGGTATTCTCACGCCTTGAGTGACCTGAATACATCTTCAAACATGGCAGCGGTTAAGCGTCCTGTATTCACATTGTAACGACTACAGTGATAGCTGGAGATAATCCTCAATCCGGCCACCTGATGCGCAGCATTGTGAGCAAACGGATGGCTTGAGATGGGCGTGTCCAACGCTCTGAGCGTCGAATCATGTGCAATCTTGCCTAGAGTGACGACCGTTTTGAGTTGTGAAAAGCGCGAAATGGTTGCTTTCAGAAATTTTCGGCAATTGGCAATTTCTGTGCCTGTCGGCCGGTTTTCAGGCGGCACACAGCGTACAGCGTTTGTTATGGCACTGTTGACAAGCGTCATCGTGTCATCGGGATCATTCCGAAAGTCACCAGTCGCCAACCCGTATTTGAGCAGCGTTGCGTGCAGCATTTCGCCCGATGCATCGCCTGTAAAGGCGCGTCCTGTCCGATTGGCGCCCCGTAGCCCTGGCGCCAGGCCCACAATCAGTACTTCCACCGCATCCGCACC
>JAHEJF010000141.1 GCA_024639025.1 Ahrensia sp.
GAACGTTGAATGAATTATCTCAAAGTCGCCGGACAGGTCGGGTGATAAAAGCTCTTCCACCAATCCGTCCTGCCGCGAGCCAAGAGATGCCCTGCTGTCCTTGCGCACAATGAAACCGCGCTCAGACGCTTCGGCCAGATCGTTTCGAAAAAAGAACGAAATGGGCACCTCGAAAATCTTTGACAATTGACGAATATCTTCAATGGATGGATCATTTTGGCCGCGCTCGACCTGGCTGAGCCACCCAACGGAGCGTTCGAGCTGATCGGCCAGCTTGGTAATGGTCAGCCCATGGGCTTTACGCAAAGCGCGCACATCGTTGCCAACGTGATTGCGCACATCAATAGCCAGTGTGTCGATCGAATTGATAGATGCCATGCGGGCGCCTCAAAATGAAATATTTATTTATAATTTCATTTATGAAAAAAATACAACAAAAATTTCAATTGCAGTTGAACACATCCCCATCAAACCAAAACTGCATGCGTCAATTATGAATTAATGAGACTTTTGGTGCCATTTTTTTAGCTGTATGGCACCAGGTCAACTTGAATATAAGACCAGATGGGCGCATAATGCCAAAGACCGGTTTTAACCCTTCGCAAGAGAATTGAGCCATGCGGTACAGCCTATTTCACGTTGAACGACAAGACACGATGTCATTGCAGTCGCAGATTCGGGAAATGCTGGTTTCGGCGATGATTGCCGGACAATTGCCTGCCAATTCACCTGTTCCTTCGACACGCGCCATGGCAAAGCGTTTGAAGGTATCGCGCAATACGGTTATGCTCGCCTATCAGGCGCTGGCAGCGGACGGATTCCTGGTGGCGCGCGAGCGGTCGGGGTTTTACGTTGCACCAAATGTTCAAGTAGCGCCAACACATAAATCAAATCTGTCACTGGAAAAGAAACTGCAGACCGGCTCACCCGTCGACTGGTCGGACAAATTTCGGATTCAACCAGCCAGCCAACGCAACATTGTCAAACCGGCCGACTGGCACGACTATAAATATCCGTTCATTTATGGTCAGGTGGACCAAAAGCTGTTTCCCATTAGCGCCTGGCGTGATTGCATGCGCCAGACAATGAGCCTGAAATGGCTCGATGCGTGGACAGACGACAGGTTCACGGCAGATGACCCCATGTTGATTGAACAGATTCAACAGCGCGTGTTGACGCGACGCGGCGTGATGGCGAAATCCAGCGAAATCCTGATCACCATGGGTGCACAGAACGCGCTATTTCTTCTCACCCAATTGCTGGTTCGTCCTGACACGAAAGTCGCTTTAGAAGATCCGGGCTATCCGGACATCCGCAACATGTTCGAGCTCCGCACGGAGCATGTCCAGCTGGTACCCGTGGACAAAGAAGGCATTTGCGTTGACCAGCTGGGTGACGCGAAAATCGTATTTGTCACGCCCAGCCATCAATTCCCGACCAATATCACCATGAGTCTTCGGCGCAGAAGGGCCTTGCTTGAATGGGCCAATGAAAATGATGCGCTGATCATTGAAGACGATTATGAGTACGAGACCAACTATCAAGGTGAACCGACCCCTGCCCTCAAACATTTGGACACCACGGGCAGGGTCTTGCATGTCGGCAGCCTGTCAAAATCCATGATGCCGGGATTGCGCATGGGTTTTGTTGTTGCACCGACGCAGGTCATTGAGGAATTGCGGGCGTCCCGTCGGTTGATGCTGCGACATCCTCCGGGCAACAATCAGCGCGTTGTGGCACTGTTCCTGTCCCTGGGTGGTCACGATGCGCTCATTAACCGGCTGCACCGTACATATCTGAAGCGTTGGGAAGCACTGAGCATGGCCCTGGCCGAACATTTCCCTGGATGGTCATCCGTGCCTGCTTTTGGCGGTACGTCATTTTGGGTTGAAGGACCAAAGGGATTTGATACGCGCCTGCTGATGGAGGAGGCAATAAAGGACAGCGTCCTGATCGAGCCCGGTCATATCTTCTTTGGCAACGCAGAAGGCAATGAGAACTATTTTCGCCTTGGATTCTCTTCGATCCCGGAGGAGCGTATTGATGAGGGCATTGCGTTGCTTGCACAAGCGGTTAAACGCGTTATGAGCAAGTCACCTTCCGAGCCCTTGGAGAACCATCGGACTGCACAAGTTGCCGCTGAATAATTGTGCTGGCAATGAACAATTTCATAGCGCGGTGTGCATATTTCGGGCACCGTGCAAAATTGTGAGCAAAATTGCGAGTTTAATTGCCTCTGGACTCATTACGACGAGATTTTTGGCGCTAGGCGACAAAGCCAATACAGAGTGTGCTCCACTCAGTCGTAATTCCTTCTTTGGAAGGACGATCTGGCAACCCTGTCAAAAAAAGATGCGTGGGAGCGCACTCCGGCAGGAAAACAGTTGTTTTGGTAAATTTGAAACAGCACGAAGCTGACTTCAGTCAGCACAATTGGGAGAAAACTTAATGACGTTGAAGAAATTAGGAATTGGCTTGGCAACTGGCGTGGCGATGGTCCTGTCTACAGCTGCCGGCCATGCAGATAGTCACGGCGAACTGACAGTCGCCTACTTCTTGGAATGGCCAACACCAAACCAGTTCGCACAGATGGAAGGTCTGTACGAAGAAGCACTTGGCATGAAAGTGAATTTCGTGTCCTTTGATGCTGGTACCGCTATGTCAGCTGCAATGGCTTCTGGCGACGTTCAGATTTCATTCTCACAAGGTATCCCGCCATTCGTGGTGGCTGCATCTGCAGGTCAGGATCTGCAGGTGGTCGATGTTGCCGTTTCCTACTCGGAAAACGATAACTGCGTCGTACGCAGCAGCCTCGAAGTCACCAAGGAAAATGCTGGCGAACTGGAAGGCAAGGAAGTTGGTGTGCCGCTCGGTACAGCTGCTCACTACGGTTTCCTCAAGCAAATGGCCCACTTTGGTGTTGATACATCCACAATGAAAATTGTAGACATGGCTCCACCGGATGGTGCGGCTGCATTCGCAAATGGCAATCTTGACATGGTTTGCGGCTGGGGTGGCGCACTGCGCCGCATGAAAGAGCATGGCAATGTATTGCTCACTGGCGCCGAAAAAGAAGAATTGGGTATCCAGGTTTTCGACGCAACAACTGTTTCATCGCAGTGGGCGAAAGAAAACGCTGAAACATTGTCCAAGTTCCTCAAAGTAACAGCCGACATGAACGCAAAATTTGCCGGCGAAAGCATGGAAATGATGCTGCCAGTTGTCGCAAAGGCTGCAGGCATGGACGAAGATTCCACGAAGCAAACGCTGGCAGGTTTCGTCTTTCCTACCGTTGAAGAGCAGTTGAGCGACAAATGGCTCGGTGGTGGAACACAAATGTTCCTGAAAGAAGTTGCAGACTTCTTCGTGGAGCAAGGTGTGATTGACAAAGCCCGTCCATCTTATGACGAGGCGGTCGATGCGAGCTACCTGCAAGCTGCGGCATCCATGTAAAACAACAGAGCCGCCCGAGAAATTGGGCGGCTTTTTAACACGGCCATTTGTCCAGTGTGAAAATCTTGATTAATCAACAAATGAGGGGAGATAAGTGTGTCGGGTTTGAAAATAGATGACGTCTCAATGCGATTTGACCTGCCAGATGGTGGTTCGGTCCAAGCGTTGAAGAATGTGAGCCTGGATATCAAAGAGGGTGAACTGATGTCAGTATTGGGTCCTTCCGGGTGCGGAAAGACCACACTTCTCAATATTGTTGCAGGATTCCTGGCGCCGACAGAAGGCGCGGTAATTCTAAACAATCACCGCGTCACCGGCCCCGCGCCAGAACGCGGCATGGTTTTCCAGAAAGGTGCATTGTTTGAGTGGATGAGCGTCAGAAAAAACGTTTCTTTCGGTCCGGACATGAAGGGAATGCCCAAGTCGGAAAGTAATCAAATCGTTGAGCATTTGCTTGATGTTGTTGGACTGCAAGACTTCAAGGACAAGGCTGTTTATGAGCTCTCGGGCGGAATGCAGCAACGTGTGGCGCTGGCACGCTGTCTGGCCAACGATCCAGATGTAATTCTGATGGATGAACCGCTTGGGGCGCTCGATGCCCTGACCCGGGAAAAAATGCAGGGATTGGTACTCAAGCTTTGGAAAGAGACAGGCAAGACGATTATCCTGATCACGCACTCCGTTGAAGAAGCATTGCTACTGGGCGAACGACTCATCGTGATGGCACCGCGACCCGGACGCATCCACAAGGAATACAGATTGCCCTTCGCTGAAATGGGGGTTGGGCAGGATTTGCGTGAAGTCAAAAAACAAAAAGACTATGGCCCCACACGTGAGGAAATTCTCACCATGATTTGGAACATGGAAGAAGAGATTATGGGCCGTCAGGAGTCTGCAGCATGATTATTTTGCTAATGTATATTGCGATCTTTGTCGCTGCGATGATCGGATACAAGCTGATCGCGGCTCGCATGCAACCAGAGCATGATTTCACTAGCTTGAAAACGGTGACATTTGGCGATGAAAGCGCAGTCGTATCAAATCGCTCAGCGTCCATCATATCTGTTGTGACAATTTTCCTGATTTGGGGCTCCTTTACCGGATCCAATCTCATCCCATCATTCTTGCACATGCCGGGGCCTTTTGTAGGCGAGACCAGTTTCGATTTTGAAGCGACTGATTCAACCGGGAAAACCGATGACGGCACAGTGTCGATCGTGGTTCATACCGTGGATGACCCCAAGGATGCACCAGAAGTCGAGGAAGACACGACCGGTATTGCTGACAATGTCGCGGTGAAAATGGCCGCGTGGCGTTCTGCGCTGATCTCAAGCAACGACTTGCTGAACAAGGACTTGGGAACCGATGTTAAAGTGACCTCTGTCAATGGCGAGCCGGTCGATGCCGGCGATATCGTCAACATCGGAACAGGCACACTTCGTGTAACCGACAAGGGAAGCCTGTCCTTCGAGCCAAACAAAGGCTGGCAAATGGAAGAAATCTGGCTTCCAGCACCTGAATCGGTTGTCAGCAGGCTGATCGAGATTTCGCAAGAAGGCTACCAGAACGTCACGCTTGCTGAAAACCTGGGTTGGTCGCTGTATCGCGTGCTGCTCGGCTTCATTCTCGGATCGCTGGTTGGTATTCCGCTTGGCTATGCCATGGGACTGAATTCCTGGTTCAGGGGCTGGTTTGATCCGATCGTGGAGTTCATGCGTCCGGTGCCACCATTGGCTCTAATTCCACTCGTCATCATCTGGTTTGGTATTTGGGAAACCGGCAAGATCTCTCTGTTGTTCCTTGCAGCCTTGTGGATCATGACAATTGCAGCCCGTGCTGGCGTTTCAGGCGTCGGGATATCCAAAGTCCATGCCGCTTATTCGCTTGGCGCGTCCAAATGGCAGTTGCTCACCAAGGTCATCGTACCCAATTCGCTACCGGAAATATTCACCGGTGCTCGGGTTGCCATGGGTGTCTGTTGGGGCACAGTTGTTGCCGCCGAGCTCGTGGCTGCGGAAAAAGGAGCCGGTAAGATGATCATTGCCGCATCAAAATTCCAAAACACAGACATCGTGCTTATGGGTATTATCTTGATCGGCATTATTGGCTACAGCATCGACATTTTGATGCGCCAGGCTGAGAACTATCTCATCCCGTGGAAAGGTAAAGGCTAGTCACCTGTCAATAATGGGACTTTCTGGCCTGATAAGCGCACAGAGCTGACCCTACAATGATACCAGTGCCCACCCTATGACGGGGTGGGCAATTTTGACTGAAGGGTAAATTTCGTGACAAGCGATTCACAGCGCGTAGACACCTCACCACATGTTTCCGACGAAGTCCGTCAAACCACGTGCTACATGTGCGCCTGCCGCTGTGGAATCAACGTGCACCTTCGAGCCGATGAAGACGGCAAACCCAAGGTCCGCTACATCGAGGGCAATCGTGACCACCCGATCAACAAGGGTGTGCTGTG
>JAHEJF010000142.1 GCA_024639025.1 Ahrensia sp.
GGCAAGGTTCTGGTGTTTGATGTGGAGCTTGTTTCCATTAGCTAATTCACTAAGATCGCGCGACGGAAAAAACAAAAACACCGAGGCAAATAATGGCAACGCTCTCCTTTTTTGGCGCGGCGGGTACCGTGACGGGCTCCTGTTCCATGGTCGAAACCGATGGGGTGAAGTTCCTCATTGATTGCGGAATGTTTCAAGGCAACAAGACAATCCGGGCGCTCAATGATGAGGATTTCCCTTTTATTGCCTCGGACGTCGACTTTCTGATCCTCACGCATGCCCATATTGACCATTCAGGTCTGCTGCCCAAGCTAATCAAGTATGGGTTCGATAAGCCCATCTACGCGACCCAGCCAACAACTGATCTCCTGACGTTCATGCTCAAGGATTCAGCCCGAATTCAGCAGTCGTTCAGCATCAGGCAAAACCGAAAACGGGCTCGCAAAGGTCTTGATCCACTCGATCCGCTCTACACCGAAGAGCATGCCGAGGGTGTTTTTCCACTGCTTCAACATCACGGTTATGACGAATGGTTCGAGCCCTCAAAAGACATCGAGGTTCGCTTTTGGAACGCCGGGCACATTTTGGGTTCGGCCTCAGCAGAGATCAAGTTTCCGGATGAGAACGGCCACACGATGCGGATCCTCTTCTCCGGCGATATCGGCCCTGAAGAGAAAGTGTTCCACCCCGAACCGGGTGGTGAAACCGGGTTTGACTACATCATTGCAGAAAGCACTTATGGTGACCGTGATCGAGACGATTATACGCTCGTCAAACGACGCCAGATGCTCAAGGCAGAACTGGTGCGTGGTCTTTCAGCAGGCGGCAATGTAGTCATCCCTGCTTTTGCCGTCGAGCGCAGCCAGGAGTTGTTGCACGATATCGGTGTATTGCTTGCCAGTGGCGAGTTGCCTCATGCAACGGTATTCCTGGATTCTCCACTGGCCAAAAACGTGACCGACGTTTTCATCAAACATGCCCATACTCTCGATGATGTCGCGGTCGAAAATCATACGCTGTTTCGGGACAAGAACTTCAGGCTGGTTGAAAGTGTCGAGGAAAGCAAAGCCATCAACCTGATCAAGGGTGGTGCGATTATCATTTCGGCATCTGGCATGGCAGATGCCGGACGCATACAGCACCACATCAAAAACAATATCTACAAACGCAATTGCACGATGCTGTTTGTCGGTTACCAGGCCCCCGGCACGCTTGGCCATGTTATTA
Organism: Ahrensia sp.; assembly: GCA_024639025.1. GTDB lineage: Bacteria > Pseudomonadota > Alphaproteobacteria > Rhizobiales > Rhizobiaceae > Ahrensia. The sequence goes on from JAHEJF010000142.1 coordinate 1,228, forward strand.
CGTCTGGTGCCAAGGCAGTGCGTATTCATGGCAAGGAATATGACGTCAACGCGGAGATCAGGCGCCTGGGCAATTATTCAGCCCATGCAGACCAGGGCGAACTGATTGAATGGATCACCGAAAGAGCGCCCATTGCGGGCGGCTTGTTCCTAAATCACGGAGATGATGACGCGCGGTCGGAACTCAAGAAGTTGCTGGCCAAGAAGGGGATTGAAGAGGACATGATCCATATGCCTCAGTTTGACGAAACCTTTGAACTCACGGCCGGTGATCCCAAATCCAAAGGTAGAGGTGTCAAATCCCTGGGCGCCGGCCCCGAACGCATTCCCAAAGACGAATTGCTCACCGATTGGAACAACGACTATGCTGCATTTATTGTTGCCCTGTCCGGGCGCTTGAATGAAGCGAAATCTGATCAGGAAAGGCGCAAATTGCTGGCGAAATTGACTGCTGATCTTTAGAGCTTTTCAGTCTTCAACTGAAACGCTGGCGCGAACTTGAGTATAGAAAATATTGGATAAATCCGGGTACCGCGATTCCATCAAAGGTTGCAAGAGTCTAGGTCTCAGCAGCGGATGCTTCATCCAGTCCCAGCAGGTTCCAGCTCTGAACCATATGTTGCGGCATCGGTGCCGTCACATTTATCCATCCGCCCGAAGGATGTGGTATTTTGAGGCTATGGGCATGAAGATGTAGCTTTTTCTGGATGCCACCCGGAAAGTCCCAATTGACATCGTCATCGAAATATTTGGGGTCACCGATGATCGGACAACCCATTTGCAGGCAGTGAACCCGCAATTGGTGGGTCCGCCCCGTGTAGGGCTCCAGTTCCAGCCAGCTCAAGCGCTGCCCGGCTTTTTCCACCAGCCGATAATTTGAAATGGCCTGCACCGCGCCCTTGACCCCGTGCCTGACCACCGCCATGCGGTCTCCGTCAGGTGTCTGTTCCTTCAGGAGCCAGGATTTAATGGTGCCTTCTGCCTTGGGCGGTGTGCCTTTCACCAGCGCCCAGTAGGTTTTCTGCGTATCTCGCGCGCGAAACGCCTCGGCGAGCTTCTGGGCAGCACCCCTGCTCTTGGCGATCATGAGAACCCCGGAAGTATCGCGATCCAAACGATGCACCAGGCGGGGTTTCTCACCTTTTTTGTTGCGCAGCGCTTCCAGCATGCCATCAACATGACGATGCACATTGGACCCGCCCTGAACGCTCAATCCCGGCGGCTTGTTGATGACCAGTACTTTGGCGTCTTCAAACAAGGTCATCTTGCCCAATGCTTCAGCATCGCCAGTATTGCGCATGGAATAGGCAGTCATGGCGCCGCCACGGCCTGCGGCATCAGCTTTCATCGGCGGAACGCGGACATTTTGGCCGGATTTGAGCCGTGTTTCGCTCTTGACCCGGCCACCGTCGACCCGCACCTGGCCTGAACGCAGCAGTTTTTGCAGTGCACCGAACCCAAGACCCGGATAATGGGCCTTGAACCAACGATCAACGCGCATGCCATCTTCATCCGCATCCACTGCAATGAGTTCCACACCGGCCATTATTTTCCCTCAGGCCATGCCACGGACGAGCCATAACCCGGCAACTAGCGCCAAAACGGACGCAGTGACACTGGCCAGTACATAAAGCAGGGCCAACCCAATCTCACCGCGCTCATAAAGGACTATTGTATCGAGGGAGAAGGCCGAAAAAGTGGTGAAACCGCCTAGAAAACCGGTTGCAAGAAAGAGCCGCATTTCATTGCTGGCACCCCCTGTTCGACGTGCAAGCCAAGCAATCAGCAAACCCATCAGGAATGATCCGAGAATATTGACAATCAAGGTGCCATAAGGAAATCCGGGTCCTAGGGTCCTGATCGATGCAAGCCCCACACCATGACGGGCCATCGCACCGAATGCGCCCCCTATTCCGACCATCAGAAAACTAAGCATCGCGCATCAACTCGCTCTTGCTCTCGCTTAAATTACACGATTCAATCAATAGGTTCCCCGAATCCTCCAGCAAACCAGCAAAAGCCGACTGCGCGAGCTCCTTGACCATTCACTACGCGCAGATGTTTCAAACGGCAAGCTGCCATTCGACCTAAATTTTGTCTTTCAGCAATGGCAGATCATGGCAGAATTGATCGATAAAGCGATCCAATGCGACCCAATCGGTGAATTCATAGTCCTGAGAGGTGTCTATCGGCCCCGCGGATTTCTTGGCTATCCGCTTCATGATCCAGCGCTTGAAGTAGTCATATTCAAGGTATTTGAGTGCACCGGCAGCGTGATGCTTCATGACCGGCCACCAACCCGTTGTTTCGCTCAGGTCATGAACGATCTTCTCAATCTCATCGACTTCAGATTTGTCCTTTGAGGCCACCGCAAGCGAAACGGATACAAAAGCGCCTGGAAATGCCATAAGCGCGGTATGTTCTCGGCTCAATGTACGCACAAGGGAATTGGGAAATGCCCCGGCATGAACGGGTGCGCACGCAACAACACCGTCCACATCAGTCAGATCCAGTTCGGCTTCATCATCGGTTGTATCCATCACGATGGTCGAATGATGGCGTTCCTTTAGGTGATCTTCGATATGGCGCACGATCTTCCGGGTCTGGCCTTCAATCGACGCATATAGGAGTACAAAATGCATGATCGTTTCCTTTCGTGCCCAGTTAACAGCCGGGCACCTGCCGCGTTTTGATGCGTATCAATCCTGCTGCTTGCGCTGAAGCCGCAATCGGGCCCAATATTCCAGCCGCTTGGCGATATCCCGCTCAAATCCACGCTCCACCGGCTGATAATACGACTGGCGATCCATTTCCTTTGGAAAGTAGTTCTGCCCGGAAAAGGCTTCAGGTTGATCATGGTCATACTGATAGCCCTCACCGTAACCCTCCTGCCCCATCAATTTGGTTGGAGCATTCAATATGTGCTTGGGAGGCAGAAGCGAGCCATGGGTTTTCGCCGATGACATGGCTGCCTTGTAGGCTGTATAGACCGCATTCGATTTCGGAGCAGTCGCCAGATAAATGCAGGCCTGTGCCAAGGCCAGTTCACCTTCCGGCGATCCCAGATAGTCATAAGCGTCCTTTGCGGACAACGCGACTTGCAGGGCATTGGGATCCGCAAGCCCAATATCTTCCGTCGCCATTCGTACCAGTCGTCGGCCCAGATACAGCGGGTCCTCGCCGCCATCAAGCATGCGTGAGAGATAATACAGGGCAGCATCGGGATCCGACCCGCGAACCGATTTGTGCAAGGCAGAAATCAGATTGTAATGCCCATCCTGGCTCTTGTCATAGATCGGTGCGCGCCGCTGCAGGACCTGGCGCAATCCATCGGCATCAAGCTGCTCCTCTGGCGATGTGCTGCGATACAACTCCTCGGCCAAGGTCAAGATTGCACGCCCATCGCCGTCAGCCATGGCAAACAGGGTTGAGCGCGCCTCCGGTTTGATGGGCAATGGCCGATCCATGGCTTCAGCGGCACGATCAAGCAGCACGTTCAGGCTGTCCTCGGTGTGACGTTTGAGCGTCAAAACCCGGGCACGCGACAACAGCGCAGCATTCAGTTCAAATGACGGATTTTCTGTAGTCGCGCCGATGAGCGTGATTGTTCCATCTTCCATCACGGGCAGAAAGCTGTCTTGTTGCGCGCGATTGAACCGATGAATCTCATCGACAAACAACATTGTCGCGGTGCCATTGGTCGCGCGCAGGCGCGTCGCTTCAAATACCTTTTTCAGATCCGCAACACCGCTGAAGATGGCCGAAAGCTGTTCAAAATGATGTTTGGTCTTGCCAGCAATCAGCCGCGCCAGCGTTGTCTTGCCGGTGCCCGGCGGGCCCCACAAAATCAAACTTCCAACGCTGCCGCTTTCAAATAGGCGCGTTAAAACGCCATCGGGTCCGGTCAGATGCTCTTGGCCAACAATATCCTCGATATTTTGTGGACGCAGCCGGTCAGCAAGCGGCCTGTTGGCCGCATCGTTGGTATCATCAGTCGTATCGAACAGGCCAGCCACGCTCTAGAACCGGAGAAATTGCTGGATTGTTCGACCGCCACGATTCAATCGGAAACGCCAGGATCGGCCACCTTCCGCAACCACCTGCTGCATCACATCGACGTCTGCAATTGAAGTTCCATTGACGCTTTCGATAACATCAGCAGGCCGAAAACCCGCCCTGCTGGCAGGAGTACCTCTTTGAATCTCCAAGATTACCACCCCTTGTGCCCGCTGCGACAGTCTGAGTTGCCTGCGCAAATCAGTTGTAATATTGGCAACTACAGCGCCAGCAAATGGGTTCCGTCCCTCCAGACTAGCAGTTTTCAACACCGCATCTGCTGGCGGACTGCTCAGGGTCATCCGTACACTGACCAGTTCGCCCCGCGAGAACACGTCAAATTCCACCTCCGAGCCCACAGGGAGTGTCGCAAGTCGATAACCAAGCGCATCGACATGTTCAACGCGCTGGCCATTGATCGACAACACAACGTCACCGACTCGCAGCCCTGATTGATCAGCCGGACCATCATCAGCCACATCGATCACGATAGCACCCGCTGGACGACGCATCCCGAGACTCTCAGCGATTTCAGCGGTTACTTCATTAAAACTTGCGCCAATATAAGGCCGCTCGAACGCGTCGCTGCCGCCTATGGCCTGATCAACGACCGCGCGAACCATATTGG
>JAHEJF010000143.1 GCA_024639025.1 Ahrensia sp.
GCGGGTTCCAAAGCAGGAACGGCAAGAGAAACAACAACGCGCATTGGAAATAACAGGACTGCTTGGTTACGAGGACCGTAAGCCTGGAGAATTGTCTGGCGGGCAGCGTCAGCGGGTTGCCTTGGCGCGCGCGATTGTGGCCGGTCAGCGGCTATGCCTGATGGATGAACCGTTATCAAACCTTGACGCAAAGCTGCGAAATTCCGTGCGTAAGGACATAAAGAAACTGCAACGCGACCTTGGCATCACTGTCGTCTACGTTACCCATGATCAGACAGAAGCTATGAGCATGGCAGATACCGTTGTGTTGATGGAGGGTGGCCACATTCAGCAGGTCGGCGCACCGGAAGATCTTTATAACAAGCCCAACAATACTTTTGTTGCCGAATTTGTAGGTGCACCCCCGATGGCTTTGATTACGTCAACCGCCCTTAACGGTTTTGGCGAAGGCAAATCCATCGGGGTCAGAGCGGAAAACATCAAAATCGTACCTCGTGGTGAAGGTCGACTGAGCTGCACGGTTAATGAGAGCGAATTTTTGGGGTCCGAAACCTTGATCGGTTTGGATCACGCGGATGCAAAGGGGTTGTGCGTCCTGAAGCCGGGTTTGTCGATGATGCCTGAGGGCGAAGAGATCGACATTACTTTCCACGATGACAGTCTGCATGTTTTTGACGGTGAAGGACAACGATTGGTCGGGAATTAGAAATTCTCGAACTGTGAAACTTTAACAAAACTAAGGGAGAAACAAATGAAGTTATTATCGAAAACCGGGTTGGGATTAGCATCTGCAATGGCAGTTGGCCTTGCCCTTCCAGCAAGCGCTGAAACCGAACTGACCATGTACTACCCAATTGCTGTCGGTGGAGCGCTGACTGAAGTAGTAGACAGTATCGTAGCAGATTTTGAGGCAGCAAACCCAGATATCAGTGTCAACGCAATCTATTCAGGCAACTACGATGATACGCGTGTGCGTGCATTGTCAGCGCTCGAATCTGGCGAGCCAGCACAGCTTGCAGTGATGTTCTCGATCGATGCTTATGATTTGATCGAACAAGAACTGATCATTCCTTTTGAGGAGGTCGCGACATCGGACGCAGATAAGGAATGGCTTGGCAGTTTTTATCCGGCTTTAATGGCAAATGGTCAGATCGAGGGTCAGACCTGGGGGATCCCGTTCCAGCGTTCTACGATTGTAGCCTACTACAACAAAGACATGTTCCGCGCAGCTGGCCTTGACCCAGAGGCTCCGCCAAAAACATGGGATGAGATGATCGAAATGGGCAAGGCTTTGACCCAGGGCGACACTTACGGACTGATGATCCCGTCGACTGGCTATCCATATTGGATGTTCCAGGCACTTGCGATCCAAAATGGTAAGGAAGTGATGTCCGATGATGGTGTGACAACTTATTTCGATGATGCATCTGTCATCGAAACACTGGAGTTTTGGAAGTCTTTGTCTGAAGAGCATGGAATCATGCCGACTGGTACAGTTGAATGGGGCACATTGCGCCAAGCATTTCTGGAAGGCCAAACCGCAATGATGTGGCATTCCACTGGCAATCTCACAGCTGTTAAAAAAGGTGCCAACTTTGATTTTGGTGTAGCAGAACTGCCTGGCAAAGTGCGCCTAGGTTCACCAACAGGTGGCGGCAATTTTTATCTGTTCAAAGACACATCAGATGAAGAGCGCGCTGCGGCACTTAAGCTTATGAAGTTCATGACTGCACCTGAGCAGGCAGCAGCATGGTCCATTGCCACGGGATATATGGGCGTGTCGCCGGCTGCCTATGAGACCGAAGCGTTGAAAAACTACACTGCTGAATTCCCGCCGGCACTTGTTGCTCGCAACCAATTAGAAAATGCTGTTGCTGAGTTTTCAACTTTTGAGACAGCACGTGTGCGGGACGGCCTGAACAACGCTATTCAATCGGCATTGACTGGCGCGAAGACACCTGCCGAAGCATTGGCAGAAGCCCAGGCTTCTGCTGTGCGGCTGCTGCGTGATTACAAATAGTTCTCTGATGGGCCGGTACTTAACTTATCGGCCCTTCCAACACTGAAAAACGGAGACACGTCATGTCTGCTCACGCCAATCTTGAACGCCGCAGGCAGGCCATTTATGGCTGGTTGCTGCTCTCACCAGCTGCGGTGCTGCTGACTGTCTTTGCTTTCTACCCCTCGATCGCAACGATGTGGTCGAGCCTTTTTTCTCGCGGCACTCGCCGCAAACCGACCGAGTTTGTTGGGACCGAGAATTACACCGATCTTTTTGCAGACCCGACATTTTGGTTGGTTGCCAAAAACAATTTGTTCTACGCGGGTGTGACGATCCCGGTTTCGATCTTCATTGCGCTGTCGATGGCACTTTGGGCAAATTCCAAAATCTCAGCCCGCGGATTTGTGCGGACTGCCTATTTCACCCCGACTGTATTGCCTATGATTGCAGCGGCGAATTTGTGGCTATTCTTTTACACGCCGGGACTGGGTGTTCTGGACCAGATCGGCAGTCTTTTCGGACTACCGTCGGTCAATTGGCTGGGTCAGCCGGAAACCGCGCTTTGGGCGATTATCATCGTGACAATTTGGAAAGAGGCGGGGTTTTTCATGATTTTCTACCTTGCTGCTCTGCAGACTATCCCGGCGGACTTGAAGGAAGCCGCCGACATCGAAGGTACAAGCCGCTGGACTTACACACGACGCATCGTGCTGCCGCTGCTCATGCCGACGACTTTATTTATAGCGGTTAACGCCATGATCAACTCGGTCAAACTAATCGACCATCTATTCATTTTGACCAAGGGCGGACCGTCTGATGCGTCCAAACTAATCCTTTATTACATTTGGGAAATGGCGTTCGCCTTTTTCGATGCGCCCCACGCGGCAGCCATGACTATCCTGGTTATCGCGGTACTCGGCATTGTTGCCGCAGTGCAGTTCCTCTACCTGGATAGAAGGACACATTACCAATGAAAAACCTCACCAAATTCATGGATAGCTTTGGGGCTATCCTGCTGGCGATCATTTGGATTGCACCGCTGCTGTTTGCCTTTTGGGCGGCCACGCATTCAACATCCGATGCAGTAAATCTAAATCTATTCTCACCCTGGACGTTGGAAAACTTTCGCGTGGCTTGGAACGGTGCACCGTGGCTGAAGTACTTCATGAACACTTTCATTCTGGTCACAGTGATCCTTGCCGGACAATTTTTCTTCACCACGCTAGCGGGCTTTGCGTTTGCGCAATTGCAGTTTCCGGGCAAAGATTTCGTCTTTATTCTGGTTTTGATGCAACTGTTTATTCTGCCCGAAGTGTTGATCGTCGAGAACTACGCAATGGTTTCAAGACTGGGATTGTTTGACACGATCCTAGGCGTGGGCATGCCTTATATGGCAAGCGCGTTCGGAATTTTCTTGATGCGACAATCGTTCAAAGGCGTACCGATCGAATTGCACGAAGCAGCACGGATTGAAGGATGCGGTCTGCTAGGCATTTTGTGGCGGGTCTACGTGCCATTGGCCAAGCCAACTTATCTGGCTTACGCTCTCGTTTCAGTTTCAACCCATTGGAACAACTTCCTTTGGCCGCTGATCGTCACCAATTCGCCCGAAACACGTCCACTTACGGTCGGGCTGTCGATCTTTGGTGCACCTGAAAATGGCGTCGACATAAGCATTATTTCTGCGGCGACAATGATGTCGGTCGCGCCCCTTCTAATCGCTTTCCTCATTTTCCAGCGACAGTTCGTGCAAGCGTTCTTGCGTGCAGGGATCAAATGACAACGATCCTACAAATCTCTGACACGCATATCGCGCCTGAGGGAAATCTGGTTTCAAGGCGATTGGATACCTCGGATTCTTTAGGGCGACTGATCAAACGGATCAAAGAGATCTGTGTTCAAGCAGGTCCGATTGATGCCGTTTTGGTCAGTGGAGATCTGAGCGAAGATGGCAGCGCGGAGAGCTACGCACGTTTCAAAATGCACATAGCGCAACTTGATGTTCCGGTTCTGGTAATCCCGGGCAATCATGACGCCAGAGAACCAATGCGTCGTGCTTTTGCGAACCAACTCCCGTCTCACGGACCGCTGAACTGGGAACGCCAGGTCGGAAATGTAAATGTGATCGGTCTCGACACGTTGGTAGAAGCACATGGTTTGGGAACCCTGTTACCAGAGAGCTTGACCTTTTTGCGTTACGCCCTGTCGCATGCCGAAGGAACTCCGGTTCTTTTGGCGCTTCATCATCCGCCGTTTTTGACCGGCATCAATTTTATGGACGATATTGGACTCAGCAATCGATCAGCCTTTGAGGAAGCGGTTTCTGATTTCTCTGGCGAAATGCGGATCGTTTGTGGTCATATTCACAACACGATGGTGGCTAATATAGCCGGTCATACTGCGGTCTCCGCGCCTTCACCTTGCAGCACTTTTGCTTACGATCGCCGTGCTGATGCCCCGGTCGGATATATGGCGCAAGAAGATGGTTGCCTTCTGCATAGGTGGGACGCCGGATTCCATTCAATCCGAATTGGACTGGCTGCCGGGCCCGGCCCATTTCCATTTTGATCTCACTCTTTAAGAGAAAGCATACCCCGTGGACCAACCACACTTGATTCAAATCCTTGTTAGCATCGCGGGCGCAGCAGCCTTGTTGATCTGGGCTGTGCGCTTGGTTCGCACTGGCGTCGAACGGGGATTTGCCGCACCCATGCGGATTTGGCTGAGGCATTCCGCCAAAAACCGGCTGCTCGCGGCAGGCACCGGCATGGTCGCTGCAGTCCTATTGCAAAGCTCCACTGCTGTTGCAGTCCTCGCGTCTAACTTTGTTGCCAAAGGCGGCCTCATAACCGCTGCTGGATTGGCAATTCTGTTGGGGGCCGACCTTGGATCAGCGGTAGTCACACAGCTCTTGGTTGTAAGGCAGCCCATTTTAATTCCTTTATTGGTTCTTGTTGGCGTTATCATATTTTTGCGTGGTGAGGGCAGCAGCACCAGGCAGATAGGTCGGATCATGATCGGGCTCGCGTTGATCTTTATCTCGTTGGACATGATCCGAGCGGCCACTGAACCGATGATTGCAAATCCAGCCACGCAAGCTGTTATGGCCTATTTGGGACGCGATTTGCTGACAGCTTTCGTGATCGGCGCTGTGTTTGCTTGGGTCGTGCATTCCAGTGTCGCAGCTGTGCTCCTGTTTGTTACGCTGACCGGACAAGCAATCCTTCCGCTTCCAGCAGCTGCCGCAATGATCTTGGGCGCCAATTTGGGAGGGGCATTTATCGCATTCGTTCTCACATATACTGCGCCCATTGCATCACGACGCATGGTTATGGCCAATCTTGTGCTGCGAGGTGGAGGTGCGGCTTTGGCAATGCTGCTCATCGCAGCAATGCCTGATCTCTTGGCTCACTTGGGGGCCTCTGCAGCGCGGCAATCGATCAACTTGCATCTAGCCTTTAATTTGACGCTGGCGGTTTTTGCTCTTCCATTTATTCGACCACTGACGGCGGCATTGACATATTTTATGCCGGAAAAGCCGGAAACCAGCAAATCTTTGGATGTCGGCAGTGCGCTCAATCCTGCCGTATTGGACCGACCGCAACGTGGGCTCGATTGCGCAGCCCGCGAGCTTCTTGGAATGGGGCAAAAAGTCGAGCGAATGCTAGCTGCGGTTGACATACTCTATGATCAATGGGACGGCGTTGCGGCCAAGACGATTGTTGACCAGGACGCAATGATTAAAAAGACGCACTTGGATATCAAGCTTTATCTTGCTCGACTTGGTCAGAAAGGATTGGATGAGGACTTAAGCCGTCGATCAATGGAGCTTGCCTCGATTTCATCCAATCTTGATTCTGCGTCCGATGCCATCGCGAGGATTATGGTGGGGTTGGCGCAGCGTC
>JAHEJF010000144.1 GCA_024639025.1 Ahrensia sp.
TTCATGAATGCGGCCAGGGCGGGGGCTCATGACAACGATCTTTGTCGACAGATAAACGGCCTCGGGGATCGAATGGGTCACAAAGACGATGGTCTTCTGTGTGTCTGCCCACAATTTCAACAATTGCTCGTTTAGGTGATCGCGAACAATTTCATCAAGCGCACCAAAGGGTTCATCCATCAAAAGCATGTCAGGTTGCACCGCGAGGGCTCTTGCAATGGAGGCTCGTTGTTGCATGCCGCCCGATAATTGCCAGGGGAACTTATTCTCAAACCCGGTCAAGTCGACCAGCGCGAGGTTCTCGGATATGCGCTTGTCCTGATCGGCTTTGGACACACCCATAACTTCGAGGGGCAAGGCGATATTGTCGGCAATTGTCCGCCAGGGAAAAAGCGCTGCAGCCTGAAACACGTAGCCATAGGCGCGCGCCAGGCGAGCTTGCTCAGGCGTCATGCCGTTGACCGTAATTGATCCGCCAGTCGGCTTTTCAAGGTCGGCTATCACGCGCAGCAAGGTGGTCTTGCCACAGCCCGAGGGGCCGATCAGGGAGACGAACTCACCCTTTTCCACATCCAGGTTTATGTCCGACAGGGCGTGAACCGGACTGTCAGCTGTCTGGAACACCAAGTCCAGATTCTTGGTTGAGATGACGGTGTCTTGCTTGTCAGTGGTTTTGGCCATTACACACCGCTCGCTGGCAAAACGTGGTCTCGTGTCAGTGGCGCAAGCTTAATTGGGCCGGACCGCGCGTCCGGATACCAGGTGATAGCTTCAATCTCTGCCGCGGGTTCAAAGGGACCATCATGATCAAGGTGAAAGACTGCAGCGCTGACCGTGCAGTTTGGTTCGTTTGCCGCCTCGGCTTGGAAGACGCCAATAAACTCAATATCTTCGCCTGGCAGGTGGAGGTTTAGCTCCTCGCCGAGCTCTCGTCTTAAAGCCTGAATGGGTGTTTCGCCCATATCAATCTTTCCCCCTGGTTGCATGTACGCCGCTGTACCGCGCTTTCGAACCAACAACATTTGGTGTGCACTGTTCATAATGGCAGCGGCCGCAATCTTTATGGTCTCAGACAATCAAACCCCCGTTGCCGGAATTCCTGTGCGTTTCACTGGCGTCGGCGCTGTCAGGTCCTTCCACTTTGATAGTGCTGCGTTGACCGATGCATTGGGTTCGCGCTTGATGAATTTGCCGTGACCTTCTTGCGTTTTGACTTCACCATCGGAAATTGCCAATTGGCCGCGAGACAATGTGAAGCGCGGCAGGCCCTTGACCTTTTTGCCTTCAAACACATTGTAGTCGATTGCCGATTGCTGTTTGTCGGCGGTGATGGTTTTTTTCTTGTTTGGATCCCAGACAACGATATCAGCGTCAGCACCGACCAGTATGGCGCCTTTTTTCGGATAGCAATTGAGGATTTTGGCGACATTTGTCGATGTTACCGCGACAAATTCGTTCATCGTCAGGCGACCCGTTTCCACACCATGGGTCCAGAGCATCGGCATGCGATCCTCCAGCCCGCCAGTGCCATTTGGAATTTGTGTGAAATTGCCGACACCCATGCGTTTCTGCTCAGTTGTAAAAGCGCAATGGTCGGTCGCAACAACCGACAAAGTTCCGCCTGAAAGGCCTGCCCAGAGCGAATCCTGATGCTTCTTGTTGCGGAAGGGAGGGCTCATGACGCGTCGCGCTGCATGGTCCCAGTCCTTGTTGAAATACTCGCTTTCATCAAGCGTCAGATGCTGAATCAATGGCTCGCCCCAGACGCGTTTGCCGTTCATGCGCGCGCGCCGGATTGCTTCATGGGCCTCTTCGCAGGATGTATGCACAACATAGAGCGGTGCGCCCGCCATGTCGGCGATCATGATGGCGCGGTTGGTCGCTTCCCCTTCAACCTGGCTGGGGCGCGAATAGGCGTGCGCCTCCGGGCCTGTATTGCCCTCAGCGATCAGCTTGGCCGACAATTCAGCAACCACATCGCCGTTTTCCGCATGCACCATGGGTGTCGCACCGAGTGCCGCGCAGCGCTGGAATGAGGCATATAATTCATCATCATTGACCATCAATGCGCCCTTATAGGCGAGGAAATGTTTGAAGGTGTTGATGCCCTTGTCTTTGACCACCGTCTCCATCTCGTTGAAAACCTGTTCGCCCCACCATGTGATCGCCATGTGGAAGGAATAATCGCAATTGGCGCGGGTTGATTTGTTGTCCCAGCGCTGGATCGCATCGAGCAGGCTTTGTTCAGGATTGGGCAAACAGAAATCGACAACCATCGTGGTGCCACCTGCCAATGCTGCCCGCGTGCCGCTTTCAAAGTCATCGGATGAGTAGGTCCCCATGAAGGGCATTTCGAGGTGGACGTGCGGATCGATGCCGCCCGGCATGACATAGCAGTCTGTTGCGTCAAGCTCCGTTCCGCCGGAAAGGTTGGGCCCGATGGCTGTGATAACACCGTTCTCGACTTGCACATCGGCCTTGTAGGTCAGATCTGCGGTGACGACGGTTCCGTTCTTGATCGTTGTAATTGTCATGATCTCGTTCCTCTCATCCCAATCTAGTCACGATAGGAAGGGTCTTCCTTGTCCAAAATCTGCTTCATTTCTTCAAAATGCGAAAATTCAGCTTGCTTGTAGGTTTGCCATTCGCTCGCAGTTTCTTCTGCCAACTTGTCGCTCATGATGTTGAGCGGACGGCCGGTTGAATAGGCCAGGACCATGGTGCGTGAAGCGCGCTCCAAATGGTACATCAAGTCAAATGCCTCCGCGATGGTCGGTGCGAGTGTCGTTACACCGTGATTGCCCATCATGACCGCATTATGGTTGCCAATGGTTGCTGCGATGCGTTCGCCCTCGCGCGCATCGGTTGCAATTCCGCCAAATGATTTGTCGATGGCCAACCGGTTGAAAAACCGCGCGGTAACCTGTTCGAGCGGCTTGATGGTTGGATCCTTGAGGCAGGCGAGCGTCGTTGCATAGGGCGGATGAAGATGCAGTGCCGCGCGCCCGTGCGGTACGTTGCGATGGATTGCCGAATGGATCGACCAGGCAGAAGGATCCGGTGCGTCCGGTTTGTTCATCGCGTCAGTGTCATCTGCATCTACCAGTAAGAGTTCACTGGCTTTGACCAGCGAAAAGTGCCGCCATCGCGGATTGATCAGAAATTGTTTTCCATCGCTTGAAACCGCTGCACTGAAGTGGTTGGCCACGCCTTCATGCCAATCGGCGCGTGCTGCAAGACGCAATGCTGCGGCCAAATCGATGCGCAGTTGCTGCTCGGTGCCGGCATCAATCGAGACGATATTTGTATCCGTGCTCATGGCTTTGTCCTTGTTGCTTGCCATTGATCGAGCCCGCTGGGTGTTTCGACGGAACCTTGGGCATCCCAGTCAATGTTACCACTTGCGCACTCAAAAACACTTTTGGCGGCCAGATCAGCGCTTGCATGTGTCGCCAAGTAGCGACCGCCCAGTTCCAGGCGCCATCTGCCGGTTCCATCGGGGAAAATGGAGAACGTGCCGAATTTGGTCGGGAAGATGTATCCGATCACCCGACAATCTCCGCTGCTTCGACCACGGCATGGAAAAGCACTTCGGCGCCCGCCGTACTCCACTCCTTGGAAATATCTTCAGCTTCATTGTGTGACAGCCCGTCGACACAGGGACACATGACCATTGCTGTCGGCGCGACGCGGTTGATCCAACAGGCGTCATGGCCGGCGCCAGAAATGATGTCCTTGTGCGAATAGCCCAATCGATCGGCGGCATCGCGGATCGATTGTACCAGCTTTTCATCAAATGCGGGCGGGTCAAACTGGCCAACGATCTCGGCCGAAAATTCAACACCAAGTGCTTCACACAATTTTGGCGCTTCTGCCATGAGTTGGTCGACCATGCCGTTCAGACGTTCGAGCTCATGGCTACGCATATCAACCGTGAACACGACTTTGCCGGGAATGATGTTGCGGCTGTTGGGATAGACATCGATATGGCCAATGGCACCGACAGCGTTGGGCGCATTGTCCATCGCGATCTCGTGTACCAACTCTGTGATCTGAGCGAGTCCGCGCCCTGCGTTCTTGCGCATCGGCATCGGCGTTGAACCGGTATGGCTCTCCTTGCCGGTCACGGTTATTTCGATCCAGCGCAATCCCTGGCCGTGCGTTACAACGCCGATATCCTTGCCCTCGGCCTCCAGGATCGGACCCTGCTCGATATGCAGTTCCAGAAATGCGTGCATCTTGCGGGCACCGACTTCCTCGTCACCCAGCCATCCGATGCGCTTGAGCTCATCGCCAAATTTCAGGCCGTTCGCATCGACTTTCCCATAGGCTTCTTCCTTCGGGAATATGCCGGCAAAAACGCCTGAAGCCATCATGGCCGGCGCGTAGCGCGTGCCTTCCTCGTTGGTCCAGTTGGTCACGACAATCGGATGTTTGGTCTTAATGTCGAGGTCATTGAGCGAGCGGACAATCTCCAGGCCGGCCAGAACACCCAAAACTCCGTCGTAACGTCCACCGGTTGGCTGTGTATCCAAATGCGAGCCAACATAGACAGGCAGGGCATCGGGATCGGTACCCTCGCGCCGCATGAACATTGTTCCCATTTGGTCGACGCCCATCGTCAAACCGGCATCTTCACACCATTTTTGAAAGAGCTTGCGTCCTTCGGCATCCTCATCGGTGACTGTTTGCCGATTGGACCCGCCAGCGATTCCCGGACCGATTTCTGCCATTGCATGAATTGAATCCCATAGCCTGTCGCCATCGATTCTAAGGTTTTCGCCCGGTGCAGCCATGACTTGCCTCGCTCAATGATACAAAATAAAAACTTGACTAGTTGGTCAAATTTAGAGGCTATGAGAGCAATCTAATTTGGTCAAGCTGGATTCGACTTTCATCGAGGGGAGCACCCAATAACTTTGGCAGGCACAGCAAACAAGAAACAAAGTCGAATTCAGACAGAGAATCGTAGCCTGATCCTCACAGCCGCGCTCAATGTATTTTCTACCGATGGCTACCGTGGCGCCACTTTGGAGAGAATTGCCGAGCGCGCGGGCATGTCCAAGACGAATGTCCTCTACTATTTTCCTTCGAAAGAGGAAATCTACCACACAGCGCTGGAGCAAACGGTTGAAGGCTGGCTGGAGCCGTTCAGCGAGATTTCTGCCCAAGGCGACCCAGTGGAAGAATTGCGGCGTTATATCAGTCTCAAGTTGCAAATGTCAGCCGAGCAACCAGAAGCCTCACGTTTGTTTGCCAACGAGGTTCAGCGAGGTGCGCCGCTGATGCTCGACTTTCTAAAGACCCGCCTGAAATCTCTTGTTGATGAAAAGGCGGCCGTGATCAGAGAATGGATCGATCAGGGAAAACTTGCACCTGTTGATCCCTACCATCTGATTTTCATGATTTGGGCGACAACCCAGCACTATGCTGACTTTGATACACAGATTGTTGCCATTCTTGGAGACCAGAGCAAGCAGAAGGGCTTTCAGGAACAAACCGCCCATGCCGTGCTCTCAATCATTTTGAACGGCATACGTCCGCGCTGAACAGGTCTGGCTAATCCAAATGCCCGGTAATTTTTGCGCCAAGCGGCTTGTTTGCACTATGCGATTTGTGGATATGGTAACCCATGAAAAGTGTTTACCTGGCTTTGAACGCCCTGATTATCTGCTGCTGTTCGATTTCTGTCGCAGCTTCGCAGCAGTTGCCGTCACCAGTCACCGATGATGCCTTTGTCGCCGTGGACGCGCGCGAGGTGCAATTGGGGCGGTTGTTGTTTTGGGATCCGGTATTATCGGGAAACAAGAATATTTCATGCGGTACCTGCCATCATCCCAAATTTGGAACAGGCGACGGTGTATCTTTGTCGATTGGTGAAGG
>JAHEJF010000145.1 GCA_024639025.1 Ahrensia sp.
GCAACATGCCGAATGGAACCATGATTCATCGCTCGACTGGCATCTGCTGGATGATCCGCAACACGCTGGCGTGCAAAACCTGATCCGTGATTTGAACACCGTGTACAAATCGAACAAGGCACTGCACGAGTTGGACTGCAAGCCTGATGGGTTTGAGTGGGTGGACGGTGGTTCGGAAGAGGAATCCATTTTCGTTTGGTTACGCCATGCAAAGGGGCGGACGCCGCCGGTTCTCGTAGTCAGCAATTTTACACCTGTTGAACGCAGCGGTCGGCGCATTGGTGTTCCAAAGGCAGGCACGTGGCAGGAACTGCTGAACACGGATTCTGCCCATTATAGCGGCGGTAATCGGGGCAATTTGGGTGGTGTGGAAAGTACGGCCCAAGCCGCAAACGGATTTGACAACAGCATAACGATAACAGTGCCGCCCTTGTCGACGCTTTTCTTTACGCTTGAGCCAATGAGGGAAACCAAAAGGTGACCTGAAAACGAAGATCAAGGCAGGATACAGGATCCGGCAGATTAAAACGGGAGTAGACCATGGACACGGAATCACAACGACTGGCCCAGCAGACAATGGCGTTTGTTTTGGCGGGCGGGCGAGGGAGCCGGCTCATGGATTTGACGGACAGGCGAGCCAAACCGGCCATGTATTTTGGTGGCAAAACCCGGATCATTGATTTTCCACTCTCCAACGCTGTTAATTCGGGCATCCGCCGTATTGGTGTTGCAACCCAATACAAGGCGCATTCCCTGATCCGCCATTTGCAACGCGGGTGGAGTTTCTTCAGAGCCGAGCGCAATGAGTCCCTGGATATTCTCCCTGCCTCGCAACAGATGGGAGAGGATAATTGGTATGTTGGAACTGCCGATGCTGTCTATCAGAACATAGAAATCATCGCGAGCAACAAGACCAAGTATGTCATCATTCTCGCTGGCGATCATATCTACAAGCAAGACTATTCGTTGATGATCCAGCAACACGTGAAATCGGGTGCTGATGTTACTGTTGGCTGCATTGAGGTGCCGCGCATGGAAGCCAGAGCATTTGGCGTGATGCATGTTGATGAAGATGACAATATTCTTGAATTCGTTGAAAAACCTGCCGACCCGCCAGCCATGCCGGGGGAACCTGACTTAGCGCTGGCAAGCATGGGTATCTACGTGTTTGAGACCGAGTATATGTTCGAGTTGTTGCGCAGAGATGCGGAAGACCCCAATTCCAGCCGCGACTTTGGCAAGGACATCATTCCCTACATCGTAAAAACCGGAAAGGCAGTTGCACATCCGTTCAGTCGGTCTTGTGTACGGGGCGGGGTGGAGAAAAAGCCCTATTGGCGCGATGTAGGAACCGTGGATGCTTTCTGGCAAGCCAATATCGATCTGACTGACTTTACACCTGAGCTTGATCTGTACGATCGCGATTGGCCGATTTGGACCTATTCTGAACTCACACCGCCCGCGAAATTCATTCACAATGAGGAAGGAAGGCGCGGTCTCGCTCTTTCTTCACTTGTTTCCGGAGGCTGCATCATCTCAGGCTCTGAATTGCAGAACTGTCTGCTTTATACCGGCGTTCGCACCCACTCATTTGCCAAGCTCAAAGGCGTGATTGCCATGCCCTATGTGGATATCGGCAGGAATGCGAATTTGACCAATGTGGTGATCGACCGCGGCGTGCACATCCCGGAGGGATTGGTCGTGGGCGAAGATCCTGAGCTGGATGCCAAGCGCTTTTATCGCTCTGAAGGCGGTGTCTGTTTGATCACCAAGACCATGATTGAAGCATTGGATAAATGACTTGAAAATACTGTTCGTTGCTTCTGAATGTGCACCCTTCGTCAAGACCGGGGGTTTGGCTGACGTGGTTGGCGCAGTGCCCAAGGCGCTGCGGGAGCTGGGTTCAGATGTCAAAATACTGATGCCGGCCTATCCGTCCGTCAAAGCGCTGTTGAAGTCAGGCAAGTCGGTTTGGCGTTCAGACGATTTGTTTGGCGGAAAGGCCCAATTAAAATCGGTGCAGGCAGAAGGTCTGGATCTGCTTTTGCTTGATGCTCAACATCTCTATGATCGCCCGGGCTCGATCTATCTGGATGAAGCCGGACAGGATTGGCACGATAATCATCTGCGCTTTGGCGCCTTGTGCCGCGTGGGCGCCGAGGTCTGCTTGAATGGAATTGGAGATTGGAAACCCGACATTGCCCATGCTCATGACTGGCAGGCCGGCTTGATACCGGTCTATCTGAAACAGGCAGGTGCATCGTCACCCAAGTCGGTGATAACCATTCACAACATCGCATTTCAGGGATTGTTTGACAGCTCCACCTTGAAAATTCTGGGTATCGACGACGACATGTTTACCCATGAGCGGGTCGAGTACTGGGGCAAGGTCGGCTTCTTGAAAAGTGGCATTGCTCTTGCCGACAAGGTGACCACGGTCAGCCCGACCTATGCAGAAGAGTTAATGGAACCGGAATTTGGCATGGGGCTTGAGGGTCTCATGCAACACAGAAGGGTCGATCTATCGGGCATTCTCAATGGCATCGATCTCGATGTCTGGAATCCGGCAACCGACAAAGCGTTGAAACGCAACTACACCGCCCGCAGCCTCAAGCGCAAAGCGGAAAATCGCGCCGAGATCGAGAAGCGTTTTGGCTTGACGGCCAATGCGACTGGCCCATTGTTTTGCGTGGTCAGCCGACTGACCACTCAAAAGGGCCTTGACTTGTTGCTGGATGCGCTGCCGGATTTGGTTGGGCAGGGGGCTCAATTGGCGCTGTTGGGTTCTGGCGATCCGCAGATTGAAGATGGTTTTAGGCGCGCAAGTAAACAATATGCCGGATCCGTTGGCGCGATCATTGGTTATGACGAAGATCTGTCACATTTACTCCAGGGTGGCGCGGACGCGATACTTGTTCCTTCCCGCTTTGAGCCGTGCGGTCTCACCCAACTCTATGGTTTGCGCTATGGAACACTGCCGGTTGTCGCCAAAACCGGTGGATTGGCGGATACCGTTATTGATGCGACGGCAGAAAATGTGAAATCGAAAAAAGCCACCGGTTTCAGCTTTTCACCGGTTTCAAAAGAGGGATTGGTGCAAGTGATTGCGCGTACATGCGAGATGTATCGGCAACCAGAACTGTGGACATCGATGCAGCGATCTGCAATGCGCTATCCGGTCGATTGGGGGCATTCAGCCGAGCTGTATCAGAAACTCTACCAACAAATGATGGTCGATCAGTCGACCGATGATGGCAATCTGAAATGAACAAAATCGAATTGTGGTCAGGCACGCCCAATCATATGGGAGCCCGATACTTGTCGGATGATGCCTATGGAGCGGAAGCGCAAGAAGGCACCAATTTCGCTGTCTTTTCGGCCCATGCGTCCAAGATCGAACTCTGCATTTTTTCCGAAGATGGCGATAGAGAAGTTGCGCGCCAGGCGCTACCGGAAAGAACAGGTCATATCTGGCACGGTTTTGCGCCCGATTTGAAGCCCGGCACGAAGTACGGATTCCGCGCCCATGGTGCGTATGCGCCCGAGCAGGGTCACAGGTTCAATCCCCAAAAGCTGCTGATGGATCCGTACACGCGTGAATTGCATGGGCAGTGGCGCGATCACAATTCGACCTACGGGTACAAGAAAAACGCCAGGAATGTGGACTTGTCGTTCGACACAACCGACAGCGCGCCATTTGTTGCCAAATCGGTTGTTTCTGACCCGGCCGTCTTTAACCCTGTCGTGCCGCGTCTGGCGCAGAGATGGGATGATGCTTTCATCTACGAAGCGCATGCCAAGGGATTGACCCAACAACATGCGGGTGTGCCGGAAAATATTCGCGGTACCTATGAGGGGCTGGCGAGTGAACCCATGCTGGAACACTTGCACAAGCTTGGAGTGACAGCGATTGAACTGCTGCCCGTTCATGGCTTTCTCGATGATGCCTTTCTGCTCGAAAAGGGCCTTAGGAACTACTGGGGCTACAATACGATCGGATTTTTTGCGCCTGAGCCGCGCTATTTCGGGCCAGCCGGGTTTGCGGGTTTCAGAGCCATGGTCAAGCGTTTTCACCAGGCAGGAATCAAGGTCATTCTCGATGTGGTCTACAATCATACTGCCGAAGGCGATCAGAGAGGCCCGACACTGTGCTATAGAGGCCTTGATAACGCCTCCTATTACAGACTGATTTCTGGCCAACCGCGCTACTACGTCAATGACACGGGATGCGGCAACACCCTCAATATTGCTGATCCACATGTCCTTCGGATGGTATTGGACAGCCTGCGATTTTGGGTGGAACACATGGGTGTTGATGGCTTCAGATTCGATTTGGCGACAACTTTGGGACGCGAGGATCACGGGTTTGATCCGCGCGGTGGTTTTTTCGACGCAATACGGCAGGATCCGGTTCTTTGCGATGTCAGGCTGATCGCGGAGCCCTGGGACATGGGACCTGGAGGGTACAGGGTGGGGGACTTTCCAGCACCTTTCTCCGAGTGGAATGACGGGTTTCGTGACAATGTGAAACGCTATTGGCGTGGTGATCATCACAGTGCGCAAGAATTGGGTGCGCGTTTGCTCGGTTCCGCCGGAGAATTTGACAAGGATGGGCGGCGCGCATGGTCATCAGTCAATTTCATAACGGCGCATGATGGCTTCACGCTCAATGATCTGACGAGCTACAACGAACGCCACAATGAAGCCAATGGCGAGAACGGTGCCGATGGTCATGGCGAAAACCTCAGCGATAATTGCGGTGTCGAAGGACCGACCGACGATCCTTCAATTCAGGCCAAACGTGACCGGCGGCGCCGCAACATGCTAGCAACTTTGTTGTTGTCCCAAGGCACACCGATGATGCTGGCTGGTGATGAGATGGCTAACTCTCAAAATGGCAACAACAATGCCTATTGTCAGGACAACGAGATCGGCTGGGTCGATTGGTCGGATGCAGAGACTGACTTTGCAAGATTTGTTGGCATGATCAGCGGCTTCCGAAAGGAACACGCAGCGCTCCGGCAAGATCACTTTTTGCATGGTGGTATTCGGTCGACCGACCAATATCCGGACGTGGAGTGGAGGTCGCTCACGGGAACCACGCTTGATTGGCGCGACCCGGGGCTTTCCAGCTTCTGTTTGCTGTTGCGTTGCTCGGCTGAAGCGACACCGATCAGGGACGATACCGTCTTCCTGGTCTTCAACCGGGGCGATGCCGCTGATGTTCATCTTCCTGATGCTCCACATGACCATCACTGGGTGCGTGCGATTGATACCGCGCATGCCGAATTTCATCCATCTGATGCTGTTGAACCCGCCCTGGTTTCGATCGCGGAAGAATCGGTGGTTGCTTTCGCGGCCCGTCACAACAGTGTCGGTCGCTGGGCGTGAAGCCAAATCCGGTCATAGGAGCGTTGGGCAAGCAGTTTGGCATTGCGCCAAACTTCCGCAATCTAGCTGGCATCGAAAAGCCGACATCGGTTGAGACGACTTTGGCACTTCTACGTGCCAACGGTGTCGATGTAAGCAGTCAATCGGCTATGCAAGAAACGTTGCAAGCAAATAGGCACAAGGCCAAACAGCAGCTGTGCAAAGATGAGATTATCATTGAGCTTGGCACCGATATTTCAATTCCGATTGCAAAGCCAGCTGAGTGGATGCTGACCTTTGATACTGCGATCGAGATCGCACCGATTTCAGGAAAAGCCAATAATAACATAGCATTATCAGAGCTTCCTATAGGAGTTCATGCACTGGCGCTGCAAAGCAGGGCGATGACCCAACAGGTCAATGTCATTGTGGCACCGGCACGGTGTCCGAGCGTCAGTGATCTGGTTGGGCGCACAAAAATATGGGGTGTGAACACTGCGC
>JAHEJF010000146.1:0-3446 GCA_024639025.1 Ahrensia sp.
CAACCCCGATAAAAATGGAGACACGCTATGTTTAGAAAGTTGCGCAAGTCGCTCATTGCCTTGCTGGGAGCGGGCCTCACTCTGTCCAGCGCCAACGCTGCCGAGTGGAAATTCAACAATGGACTGCCCGAAGGACGCGGTGAATCCAAGCAGCTCGAAACATTTGCAAGCGATGTTGAAGAGCTTTCCGGCGGTAGTCTGAAAATCAACGTTTTCCATGGTGGATCTTTGAACCTGAAAGACAACGACGTGGCGCGCTGGTTGCCGCGCGGCGCTGTTGAAATGGGACTGGTTTGGGCCAACTATCTTGGCCGCGACGTACCTGCACTCAATGCCGTGATGATTCAGGGGTCTGTAGGCAGCCCCGATGAACTCATCAAGGCCTTGCCCGAAATTCAGGAAATCTACACCGAGGTTTTGGCCGAATGGGACATCGTTCCAACCGGCTTTATGGCGCTGCCGCTGCTCAAGGCATCCATCTTTTGCCGCGAAGAACCGGTACGTACGCTTGACGAATTGAGAACCAAGAAACTGCGGGTTTGGAGCAATGATCAGGTTGAGACATTCACCAAGCTGGGGGTTTCCGCCCAGATTGTCGGTCAAAATGACCTTTACGTTGCACTCCAGACAGGTGTTGTGGACTGCGCCGTTTATCCTGCCCTTTTTGCCCATACGATTTCGCTGCAGGAAGTAACCAAATATGCCTCATATCTCTATCCCGTTGCGGGGGTTCCCTATGTGCTGGGCGCATCTGAAGGCGCTTGGAATAATTTGACCGACGCTGAACGCGATGCTGTTAGCACGGCAGCTGCAAGCGTGTGGGAACGCACGAACGAATACTCCAAAGCGGAAGAAAACGAACAAGCAGCACGTTCCAAACTCGCTGAACAGGGAATTGAATTCCTGGATGCCTTCTCAGATGATGATCGCGCTGCTTTCCTGGCAGCTGCATCGGAAACCTGGCTTGAAATGGCTGAAGAAGCGGGTGGGGATGCGCCTGCCTACAGGCAACGCATTCTGGATGTATTGGGACGCTGATCTTGCCTGACACGGCGATTGAATACAGTCGCGTCCTCCTTGCGCGACTGACAAAACACGTGCTGTCGCCAGTGTTTGTCGCCATGGCTGCATTGGCGACCATCGCCGGCAGCGCCATAATCGTTCTGATTGGTACAAGCGTCACCATGCGCTATCTCGCCTATACGCCCTTTCGCTTCACCGAAGAACTGGTTGGCCTGTTGATGACTGCGGCATTTTTCCTGGCATTGCCACTGATCACGCTCAGGGCTGAGCATGTTCGCGTGATGGTTCTGGTGTCATCGCTGCCAGAACGCACCGCAAGATTTGTGACGATCATCGCTGGCTTGTGTGGTGCCGCCTTTTGTATTTGGTTTTTTGCCCTGTGCCTGCCTTGGCTGGAATTTGCCTATGAGCGCAATATCAAGTCCGAAGTGGGACGGTTATTGATGTATCCCTGGATGGCACTGCTTCCGTTTTCCATGCTGCTGACAGCCTTGGCCTTTGCGATCCGCAGCGTAGCAGATGGCAGCCCGCAGCCCAGGCAGTCACGCTGAGCAGGTAGAGACAAGGAAATCTGATGGGTGTGTTTTGGGGGGTGTTGCTTGGCGGATTGACCGTTTTCGCCGGATCAGGACTTGCGCTTGGCGCAGCCCTTGGACTGACCGGGTTTCTGATTCTCCAATTCGTTGCTGGTGGCTCCACTTTTGTAGCCATCGACGCAGTCTGGAATGTGCTGAACTCCTTTACGTTGAGCGCCATCCCTCTGTTTATAATGCTTGGTGAGATCATGCTGCGCAGTGGCGTCAGTGAAAAGATTTACTCTGCACTCACACCGCTTTTCCAGCGCATGCCGGGTGGACTTTTGCACACCAATATCGCGGTTTGCACACTGTTTGGTGCGGTCAGCGGTTCGAGCCTGTCGACCGCCGCGGCAGTCGGGTCGGTGGCTTATCCTGAAATGACTGCGCGCGGTTACGATCGCAGAATGGTTGTTGCTTCGCTTGCCGGTGGGGGAACACTTGGCCTTTTGATACCGCCAAGCTTGTCATTGTTGATCTACGGCGCGCTGACCGAGACGTCGATCGGCCGCCTGTTCTTGGCCGGCATCCTGCCGGGACTTCTCTTCGCCGCATTGTTCATGGCCTACATATTCTTTCGCTGTGTGTCCCGACCCGACTTGGCACCTAAAGGCGACCAACAGTCGGGACTGGGAATTATCGTGCGAGGCATCTTGAGCCTCTGGCCGTTCGTCCTGCTCATCTCGGCTATCATGGGCGTCATCGCCTTTGGTATCGCCACACCCACAGAGGCCGCAGGCATAGGTGTGATCGCAACCATTGTTGTCAGCAAATTGTGGGGCACGCTGACTTTGAAGACGCTTTTGGAAAGTCTTTTTGCAGCAATCTTGCTTTATGCCTCAATCGCCTTTGTCGTCATGGGTGCCACAATCCTGGCGCAAGCAGTCAGCCTTTTGGGCGTGCCGCAGGCGATCTTGGAAACCGTACGCGCTCAGGAGCTGGGACCTTTGACGGTTCTTTGCGCTGTAGTTTTAGTTTATCTAGTGCTTGGCTTCTTCTTTGACGGGCTATCACTGATGATCATGACCCTGCCCATCGTGGTGCCGCTCATGGTTGGGTTGGGGTTTGATGCTGTATGGTTGGGCGTGATCATCACCATAATGATCGAGATTGGCCAGGTTACGCCGCCGGTGGGCTTGAACCTGTCGGTTCTGGTTTCGGTCACAAAAGAAGATGTGTCCCTGGGCGAGGCTGCTGTGGCGACCATACCTTATTGGCTGATCCTACTCGCAGGGGTCGCCATCCTCACCGCAATACCTCAGCTCGCACTTTACCTGCCCGGCGCTTTGATGTGACTTCGTCCGATATTCGCTGAACGCTACCAAGGCCTCCTTCGCCGAACGACGAACCAGAGTGCTCAAAGACTCGCTTTGAAACACTCTGCAGAGATAGGTGATTTGATGGATCGCGCTTTAGGTCAGCTTTCGTCGACCGTGTCCGCCGACGGACCGTTCTTCGCCAGGCTGGCCGCGCAGTTCTTTGCGTTGCGTTTGTCGGTGTAAGTCTCTGACCGAACCATGGTTTCACCATTGCGGGCAACAAAGCGATTGTAGAATTGTCCGTCTTTCGACTTGACGATTTCAAACCGATAGCCCGAACCTTCTTCACCCTTGGAGAGATCTACAACTGGTGCGTCCGGCGTGCGTTCCATCAGTGACTTGATACAATTTTTGGCACTCGACTTGCTTTTGTAGCTTTCGGACCAAACCATGATCTCGGAATTGTACAGAAACTGCACGCCGTACTGATCATTCTTCCGTGCAACAATTTTAAACTTGTAACCCATAATGCCCCTCCGGTTTCCGTTCGGACCGATATAGACACGGCGTGATCTGCAATTCAAGCATC
>JAHEJF010000146.1:3546-5844 GCA_024639025.1 Ahrensia sp.
GACCGGAAATATGGCAAATTGCTCCACAAGCGATCACCTGTGCTGACGTGCGTGCCATAAAGCGCGCGTGTCTTGCCGCTGAAGAACCTTTCATTCAAATCATGCAGGTTCCAGATGTTCAGGTCACCGACCTGCGGTGCATCCGGGCAGACAATTCGGAAAAAATGTCCTTGTGGCACGATGATTGTTTCGGCATCGCGCGGCTGGATTGTCACCTGATCGACCAAACTCAGGCTCTTTCGGGCCGGAGCGAAGATCGACGGATCATATTTTGGCAATGAGTCCGTCGGATAACATATGACCGGTTCTATTGCCTTGCGAGCCTTGGCGTCATCAGGAGGCGGGTTTTGAGATGGGGGTTTCATCTAGCGCGCAGCCCGGTACCACTGAACAATCTGAGTGCGCTCTTCCTCGGTAATGAAAGATACATTGGCCGGCGGCATGGCATGTGAAACGCCCGACTGAATGTATATCCCTTTCGCATTCTGTGCGATCTGGGCATGGGTCTCCAGCACAACGCCCTTGGGCGGCCAAGCAATCCCCTCCCAAACCGGCTCTGCAGCATGGCACATCGCACAACGCCCCTGCACGATGGTCGCCATTTCTTCAAAACCGTCGGTTTGAATCAGCGCTTGTTGATGTGGGGTGACGATCTCACTGACCTCCTCACCCTTGTTCATGTAGAGCGGCGCCGTCGACAACCATGCAATGATAATGAACAGGATCACTGTGACGATCCATGTCCAAGTCGGGTTACCTTGTTTTGCATGCACCGTGTTGAAGTAGTGCCGAATGGTCACACCGGTCAGAAACACCAGGCTGGCAATAATCCAGTTGTATTCTGTCGCAAAGGCCAGCGGGTAATGGTTAGACAACATGAAGAAGATGACCGGCAGCGTTAGATAATTATTATGCGTCGAGCGAAGTTTGGCGATCTTTCCATATTTGGCGTCAGGCGTGCGGCCCGCCTTCAAATCATCAACAACGATGCGCTGGTTGGGCATGATGATGAAGAATACATTGGCACTCATGATCGTAGCTGTGAACGCACCCAGATGAAGCAGCGCAGCCCTGCCCGAAAACACCTGCGTATAGCCATAAGCCATGATGACAAGCAGCGCATAGAGCAGCAGCATCAGCAGCGTGGGATTTTCAGCCAGCCTTGATTTGCAAAGAAAATCATAGGCAATCCAGCCAAAAGCCAGAGAGGCAACAGAGATTGCAATGGCAGTGAGCGTCGAGATTTCAGCGATGCTGGGGTCAACCAGATAAAGATCAGCGCCCAAATAATAGACCAGGAACAACAACGCAAAGCCTGACAGCCAAGTCACATAGCTTTCCCATTTGAACCAGACCAGATGTTCCGGCATCGCTTCGGGCGCCACAAGATACTTTTGAATCTGATAAAAGCCGCCACCATGAACCTGCCATTCCTCTCCATCAGCCGGGCCTGCGATATTGCGATTCAGTCCCAGGTCAAGCGCAATGAAGTAGAAAGATGAGCCAATCCACGCGATGGCCGTTATGACATGCAGCCAGCGCACAGCAAACTCGACCCATTCCATGGCAACGGTCAGATCGTACATATTCAAGTCCCCTTCGCTGCCATCACACTAACCAAATTGGATGATTTGAAAAGCGCGGCATCTACCAAAGTCTTTCAAAAGTTTCCCAATAATAGTAGTGCAACCATATGGGATATGTTGAAAATGTCAGAATGTTCGTGCGGGTCTTCGATCTGGGCTCCATGTCGGCTGCTGCGCGAGATCTGCGCGTGTCTCCCGCAGTCGCATCGAGCCGCATAGCGGAATTGGAACGTCACCTGAATGCGAGGCTGTTCAATCGGACAACCCGAAGACTGCAAGCAACCGAGCAGGGCAAAATCTTCTATGAGGGCGCGACGCAGATACTCGACACGATTGAGCGCTCAGAGTCAGCCATTGCTGAATTCTCAAACAGTCCTCGCGGCTCCATCTTTGTTAGCGCGCCCCTGGGTGTTGGCCGCCGTTTCATTGCGCCGCATGTTCCTCGTTTCAAGGAGCAATACCCTCTGATCGATGTCCGCTTGCGTTTGTCCGACCGGTTTGTCGATATCACGACCGAAGGTATCGATGTCGCCTTTTCGATCAGCAAATTGCCAGACTCCAACCTCAAGATGCGGGTCATTGCCGACTGCTCTCGCCTCCTTTGTGCGTCACCACAATATTTGGAAAAACGCGGAACACCGCACCATGGCAATGATTTGATTGCAGACAAACATGATTGCCTTCTGCTGCGCTTTCCCGGTTCGCATGAATT
>JAHEJF010000147.1 GCA_024639025.1 Ahrensia sp.
GGTGTGTCTGCCACATCAAGCACTGATGCTGTCGACCGGGACTGGTGGCGGGGTGCGGTGATCTATCAGATCTATCCGCGTTCGTTCCAGGACAGCAATGGCGACGGCATTGGCGATCTGCCTGGTATCACCCAGCGTTTGGCTTATGTCGCCTCGCTTGGCGTTGATGCCATCTGGATTTCGCCGTTCTTCAAGTCGCCGATGGATGATTTTGGCTATGATGTATCGGACTACAAGGCCGTGGACCCGATGTTCGGCTCGCTTGAAGACTTTGATGCGCTGATTGTCGAAGCACATCGGCTTGGGCTCAAGGTCATGATCGACCAGGTGATATCGCATTCGTCAGACCAGCATGAATGGTTTATTGAGAGCCGCTCAAGCAAGGACAATGCAAAGGCCGACTGGTATGTCTGGGCTGACGCCAAGCCCGATGGAACGCCCCCCAATAACTGGCTGTCCATCTTTGGTGGTTCGGCATGGGAGTGGGATTCCACCCGCTGCCAATATTATCTGCACAATTTCCTGTCGACGCAACCTGACCTGAATTTCCACAATCGGGAAGTCCAGGATGCGTTGCTGGACACCGTGCAATTCTGGTTGGACCGCGGGGTCGACGGCTTCCGGCTGGATACGGTTAATTTCTACGTGCATAGCCAGGGCCTTGAAGACAATCCGCCCTTGCCGCCGGAAGATCGCAATTCCTCCATTGCGCCGGCGGTCAATCCTTACAATCACCAGCACCATCTGTACGACAAGAGCCGTCCGGAAAACCTGGATTTCCTCAAGCGCTTTCGCGCCCTGCTGGACCGGTATCCCGGTTCTGCTGCCGTGGGTGAAGTGGGCGACGCGGAGCGCGGACTGGAGATTGTGGCGCAATACACAAGCGGTGATGAACACGTTCACATGTGCTACGCCTTTGACTTTCTGACCGGTGGCCGCCCAACTGCGCATTTCGTACGCGGCGTTATCGGTGAATTCGAAGACAAGGCGGCCGACGGATGGGCCTGCTGGGCGTTCTCAAACCATGATGTGATGCGGCATTCAAGCCGCTGGACAAACGATGTCGAGGATCGCGACGGCCTGCTCAAAATGGTGCTGACGCTGATCCTTTCTTTGCGTGGTTCTGTGTGTATCTTTCAGGGAGAGGAACTGGGCTTTGATGAGGCCGAGGTGCCATTTGAAGCGTTGCAAGATCCCTATGGAATTCGGTTCTGGCCCAACTTCAAGGGGCGCGATGGTTGCCGGACGCCCATGGTCTGGAGCCACAATGAACCCAACGGTGGATTCTCCGATGGAAAGCCATGGCTGCCCATTCCCGAAGAGCATCTGCAATCGGCAGCGGATCGTCAGGAAGACGATGCGGAAGCCATCCTTACACATTACCGAGCGGCTTTGTCTTTCCGCAGCAAATATCTGGAGTTTGCCAAGGGAGCCACACGGTTCATTGGTGATCATGAAGATGTGCTTGCGCTTGAACGCAGCCACAACGGCGCGACCATGTTCATAGCCATCAATCTGAGTGAACACCCGCAATCAATCGAGGCGTGTTCACCCACATTCCAGCAACTCTCTTCCCCTGGTGAAAGGGGAACTCTCGAAAACGGTAAAATCAATCTGCCGCCATTTGGTAGCTATTTTGCTCGCAAACAAGAAAACGATGGAGGCGCATCATGACCGCGTTGAAGCTCACAGACATTCGCAAGGCCTATGGCAGCACTCAGGTTATCCACGGTGTTGATCTGGAAATAGACCAAGGTCAGTTCATCGTCTTTGTCGGACCGTCAGGTTGTGGCAAGTCCACCTTGCTGCGCATGATAGCCGGTCTTGAATCCATCACCGGTGGTGTGATGGAAATCGATGGCCAAAGGGTCAATGAAGTGCCGCCGTCGCAACGCGGCATTGCAATGGTGTTCCAGACATACGCGCTGTATCCGCATATGACGGTCTACGATAACATGTCGTTTGGTTTGAAAATCGCCAAGGCATCGAACGAGGAAATCGAGCGGCGCGTCGCTGAGGCCGCCGAAATATTACAGTTGGGGCCCTATCTGGATCGGCTTCCCAAAGCACTGTCCGGCGGACAGCGCCAGCGGGTTGCCATTGGCCGAGCCATCTGTCGCGATCCAAAGGTTTTCCTGTTTGACGAACCGCTTTCAAACCTTGATGCCGCACTTCGCGTCGCCACACGTATCGAAATCGCCAAGCTGAAAGAAAGCCTGCCGGAATCCACGATGATCTATGTGACGCACGACCAGGTTGAGGCGATGACGCTCGCTGACCGGATTGTGGTCTTGTCGGCCGGCTATATCGAGCAGGTTGGAGCACCTATCGAATTGTATGAGAAGCCGGCTAATTTATTTGTCGCCAAGTTCATCGGCTCACCGGCCATGAATATCGTTCAAGGCAAAGTCGCCAAGGGCGGCAAGACGACGAGTGTTGAATTGGCGAGCGGCGGCAAGGTGAGCCTGCCGATTGCAACAGATACAGCACAAAATGGCCAACCGGTTCATGTGGGTTTCAGACCCGAAGACATGGAACTGGCAAATGGAAAAGCACTTGTGGAAGGTGAAATCACACTTGTGGAGGCCCTTGGTGAAGTGACCAATTTGTATGTCGTTGTCGATGGAGCCGAAGAGCCGATCGTTGCAAAGATCCCGGGTACAACCGACTACAAACGCGGTCAAAAAGTCAAACTCACTGCCCCGGCCGACAAAATGCACCTGTTTGATTCTGAAGGCAAAACACTGATGCACTGATCAGTGTTCGATGGTCACTGCCGCCCGTCGGTTCCTCCCTATGGCAATGGGATAAATTCCGCATTGTCATCGGGCGGCAGTTGAAACCGGCCATGTTCCCAATCACCATTGGCCCATGCCTCTTTGGCGGCATCGATCTTTTCCTGCGATGAAGCGACAAAGTTCCACCAGATCCGGCGCGGTCCGCCCAGCGTTTCGCCGCCGAGCAATATCAGCCGTGCACCGGCTGGGCCCGCCTTGACGGTGATCGCATCACCGGGCCGGAACACCATCATCTGGCCGGCTTCGAAATTGTCGCCTGCGACGTCGATTGAGCCTTGGGTCACATAGATGCCGCGATCTTCGTGATTGTCCGGCAAGGGCAAACTTGCCCCGGCGTCCAGAATCGCATCGGCGTAAAACATCTCAGTAAATGTTTTGGTCGGCGCCCGTTCGCCATAGGCATTGCCAATGATCAATCTTACTTGCTTGCCTTCGCCTTGCAGGAACGGTAGCGCCTCCTCCCCGTGATGCTCAAATGCGGCATCGGTCTCTTCATGACTTTCTGGCAATGCGACCCATGTCTGGATACCAAACAATTTGCTGGGCCCTTTGCGTGTCTGTGCGCTGGTCCGCTCTGAATGGGTAACGCCGTTGCCGGCAATCATCCAATTGACCTCACCAGGATAAATCATCTGATTGGTGCCCAATGAATCGCGGTGCTGAAATTCGCCCTTGTAAAGATAGGTCACTGTAGCCAAACCGATGTGCGGGTGCGGTCTGACATCAATACCCTGATCGGTCAGAAACTCTGCCGGCCCCATTTGATCAAAAAAGATGAACGGACCGACCATCTGCCGCTTGGCGGAGGGCAATGCCCGTCTCACTTCAAAACCGCCGATATCACGGGCTCGCGGCACGATGATGGTATCAATCGAATCCATATTGGTCGGATCGGGATTTTGCGGATCAAGCAACGGATTCCAACTCATTTCAATCTCCTTTTCGGCGGCCCGTCAGAACATCCTGCCAATCAGGATGCTTGTGAAACTGCGCATTGGCAAACGGACACAAGGGAATTATTTTCTTGCCTGCCGCGCGCATGTCATCGACCACTTGGGCGACAAGCTTTTCGCCAACGCCCTGGCCACGATAGCTGTTCGGTACATCGGTATGATCGATTATGATCATGGTTTCGCCGGTCTTGGAATAGGTCAGCTCGGCCAGAGGTCCACCATCAATTTGATAGGTGTACCGTCCTCCGGTGTCACTTTCTTCTCGATTAATATCACTCATAAGAACACACGCTCCACGAACCAATATGCACCAACCAGCCCGATCAATATCGACGCTGGATTGGATATATAGGCACGATACCAACGCTTTCCACCGAACCAGGCACCGACGGCCAGAAAAGCGATGGCAATTACTGTCAACTGGCCAAACTCAACCCCGATATTAAACCCGATGAGACTGGTAACAAAACGCCCGCTCTCAAGGCCAAACTCGCCCAGCACGGAGGCAAAGCCCAAGCCGTGTAACAACCCGAATACAAAAACGATGGCCAGTCGCCACGGTCTCATCTGGGCGGAAACCAGATTTTCAACCGCCACATAAACAATCGAAGCGGCGATCAGGGGCTCGACAATCTCCGGCGCAATGGTCACGATTCCCAAAATGCCCAAGGCCAGTGTGACGGTATGTGCAAGCGTGAATGTCGTGACCTGAAACAGCAATGGTTTCAGACGCGGGGAAAGAAAATATAAGCCCAGTACAAACAGGATGTGATCAAGCCCCAGCGGCAAAATATGTTCAAACCCGATGCCGATGTATCGCACGAAGACCGCAAAAGTGCCTTCCGTGACCGCGCCGATCCTGGTCAGGGGGGCCGATGGGTCGCCATTGCGAAGGAAGGCGGTGTAAGCATCCTCACCGCCGCCCATTTGCCGCATGACCAGCGGACCGAATCGACTATCCCAGGCAATGACAACTGGTTCATTGCCTTCGGGCAGTTCGGCCCTAATGGTCAGAACCGACTCGCGGAGCAATTCAAAATCCGGATTGTCTTCCACCTTGATCTCAACAAGCTCTGGCTGCAGTTGCACAGGGCCGGAACGAAGCTTGAATCCGGTCTGCATCTGCGGCCAAAACGCCTCGAACCTCTGCTCCATCTGCGTTGGAGATAGCGCCCGCAATTCATCATAGGTCTGGGCCTGTTCGGAAAGATTGGTGTCTTCGACAGCGCTCAGATCAACCCCTGCGACAAAGGCCTCGATATTGACCTGGATCTGCATCAGCACTTCTTCGGGGGTGATTGTCACATCCGCGATGCTTGGTCGCGTCTCATGCGCCTGGGCGACGTTGACCCAAAGCAAACCAAAAAGCGTGAGCAACCAGATGGTTGACTTCAAGGTGATTGATCTCATCTTATGATCTTTTGTTTCAGGATATTGAGTACCATGTTTAAATTCGGTCCTGCTCTCCTAGGCCTTGTGATTATTGCCAGCCCGGCAGGTGCCCTGGCGCATGAACTGTGGATTGATCCTGCCAATTTTCAATTGGATCACAATGACAAGCTGGTTGCAGATATCAAGGTGGGACAAAACTTCAAGGGCAATCGACAATCCTACTTTCCGGAAAATTTCATTCGGTTTGATATTGCACACGGTGATGAGATCAAGCCGGTGGAAGGTCGGCTGGGCGATCGTCCAGCCGCAAATATCGATCCATTGGGCGATGGTTTGAATGTCCTGATCTACCAGTCAGATGTGCTGAAGGTCTACTATAAAGAGTGGGCAAAATTTGTCAGCTTTGCCGAGCACAAGGACTTCAAGGACGTAGAGACACGGCATGTGCAGCGTGGCATTCCAAAGGATGAACGGTTCACGGAAGTTTACTCGCGTTTTGCAAAAAGTCTGATTGCCGTTGATGAAGGCAATGGCAAAGACCGTGCCTTTGGGCTGGAAACCGAGATCGTTGCCTTGGAAAACCCCTACACCGGCATGATGGATGACGGGCTGGATATCAGCGTTCTTTACAGGGGCCAGCCAAGGGCCAATGCTCAAG
>JAHEJF010000148.1 GCA_024639025.1 Ahrensia sp.
GGCGTTCTGACCGGCTTGCTGGGTGTCCTGGGTTATTTCGGCACCATTCCCGGCTCCGAATTGTTCACGCTGTTTGACCGAGCCAAGGGTGCGTTTGAAGACCCGAACGTGTTTGCTCCCTTCCTGTGCCTGCCAGCAATTTGGTGCCTATACTGTATCTTGCATCGTCCGTTCTTGCGTTCGATCCCCCAGCTGCTGATGCTTTTCGTGCTTTCGGCCGCATTGTTTTTGTCGTTTTCCCGCGCTGGTTGGGGATTGTTTGTGTTGAGCGTCGTGCTTTTGATCGTCGCCTCAATGATCGATAACCGTTCAGGACGCTTTCGTGTGCGTGTGGTCGTGCTTTCGCTGCTAGGCCTTGCCACGATGATCGTTGCAATGTTGATTGCTTTACAATTTGAACAAGTGCGCGAATTGTTTATCAACCGTGCCCAGCTTGTGCAGGAATATGACGGCGCACGGCTTGGTCGATTTGCCAGGCAGGGGCTCGGTTTTGCCATGGCAATGGATCATCCCTTTGGTATTGGCATCCTGGAATTCGGCAAAAAATTTGGCGAAGATCCCCACAATATCTGGCTCAAGGCACTGACCGACTACTCTTGGTTGGGTTTTGCCGCCTATTTGTGCTTGATGATCTGGACCCTGACTGCCGGACTGAAAATCCTGTTTCGGGATCGGGTTTGGCAACCCTATTTGCTGTGCGCCTATATCGTCTTTGTTGGCCATATCCTTATCGGAACTGTGATCGATACCGATCACTGGCGCCATTTCTATTTGCTGCTGGGTATCATCTGGGGTTGCATAGCGGCCGAAGCAAACCTTCAGGCGCGACATCAGCGCGGTTGAAGGCCATTCATGGCTTCGACGCGAATTGATTGTTTTTGGAAAAACTGCTTGCGTCCCAAACCCTTATATTTTACGGCTCTGTCCAGGTCGGAGCGTAGCGCAGCCCGGTAGCGCACTACACTGGGGGTGTAGGGGTCGTGGGTTCGAATCCCGCCGCTCCGACCAAATCGACCGCACCCTCCCCCAGCACAATTCTGTTATCGAACACACATCTGCCTACCATAATCGGTCTCTCTGGCAGCCTGTGAATCTGGTTTTTTTGACCGTTGCCACGCCCTACAACCAAGACACTTTCCACAATTGCAAAAATTGAAACCAGTTTAAAAAATTCTCCAACTTGATACGATGCGATAAAAATGTAGACTTGTTGTCCTACAGAACAAAAAGACTAACAAAAGTAACAACTTGGGAGCGTAATATGAGAAAAGCATTACTAGCATCATGTCTGGCAAGCGCCACTTTGCTCACGCCGGTCACGGCATTTGCACAAACCGAAATCCAGTTTTGGCATGCCTTTACAGGGCGTTTGGCCGATCTGGTCGCCGAGCAGGTCGAAACTTTCAATGGCAGTCAGAGTGACTACAAAGTTGTTGCAACGTACAAGGGCAATTATTCCGAAACACTCAACGCGGGCATCGCAGCATTCCGCGCGCAGGAACAACCCCAGATCCTGATGGTGTTTGAGGTCGGTACCGCAACCATGATGGGTGCCAAGGGCGCCATCAAACCGGTTTACGAAGTAATGGCCGAGTCCGGTGCTGAATTCGATCCAGGCGCTTATATCGGTTCTGTAAAAGGCTACTACACCACAACCGATGGCAAGATGCTTTCTTTGCCGTTCAACTCATCGACGCCTGTTTTGTGGGTGAACAAGGATGCGTTGACTGCGGCTGGTGTCGATCCTGAAACCGATCTATCCACATGGGAAAAAGTCGGCGAAGTTCTTGATCAGGTCAAGGCGTCCGGCAGCACATGCCCCATGACGACAGCATGGCAGAGCTGGATCCACCTGGAGAATTTATCGGCCTATCACAATGTTCCGTTTGCAACCAATGACAATGGATTTGCAGGCTTTGATACAGAGCTGTCATTCAATTCACCGTTGCAGGTCAAGCATGTGCAGACCATGGGTGATTGGGCTAAAGACGGCAAATTCTTCTACGCCGGACGCCGGAATGAAGGCGGCGCCAATTTCCGCGCCGGTGAATGCGCGCTGTTTACCGAAAGTTCTGCGGGCTACGCCGGTATCAAGGCAGAAGCCGAGTTTGACTTTGCTGTTCGTCCCTTACCCGTTTGGGAAGGCGTCGAAGGCGCACCACAGAACACCATCATCGGCGGTGCATCGCTGTGGGTGATGGAGGGTCATGAAGCTGAAGAGTACAAAGGCGTTGGTGCGTTCCTGAGCTTCCTGTCTTCAACCGACATCCAGGCAAAATGGCATCAGGACACAGGTTACCTGCCAATCACAGCAGCAGCTGGCGACAAGACCAAGGCAGATGGCTTTTACGATGCCAATCCGGGTACCGATATTGCGGTGATGCAAATGACGGCCAATGAACCAACTGCCAATTCAAAAGGCTTGCGGCTTGGCTCCTTTGACCAGATTCGCGGCATTATTGATGAGGAGCTGGAAGCTGTCTGGTCTGGCGATAAAACCGCTCAAGCGGCGCTCGACAGCGCTGTAGAGCGCGGCAACTCATTGTTGCGCCGGTTTGAACAGGCCAACCAGTAAACCCTTGAGTTAAAAGCCTTGGCGGGAGCATAGTCTCCCGCCAATTCTGCAGATGCACATTCGGGGGGATTGAGAATGGAGAAACGCGTCCGTTTCAAGGGGTGGCTGTTACCGCTGTGCCTGATATTTCCGCAAATTCTGATCTCCGGTATCTTCTTTTTCTATCCAGCTGCACAGGCCATTTGGCAGTCGCTTTTTATTCCCGATCCTTTCGGGCTTTCGGCGCAATTTGTCGGGCTTGGCAATTTCGAATTTCTGTTTTCTGACCGGTTCTATCTGGCAGCATTCGGTACGACGGCGGTCTTTTCAACGCTTGTGACCGTCACATCAATGGTACCTGCCCTGTTTCTAGCCGTGCTGGCCGATCGCCTGGTCAAGGGCGCTGGCACTTATCGCACTCTGCTTATCTGGCCTTACGCAGTTGCACCAGCCGTTGCCGGTGTGTTGTGGCTGTTCATGTTCAATACGCGTGTGGGTGTCGTGTCGTGGTATCTGGGTCAGTTGGGATATGACTGGAACCATGTCTTAAATGGTACCGAGGCCATGGGGCTTGTTGTCGTCGCCTCATCCTGGGGGCGCATCAGCTACAACTTCCTGTTTTTCTTCGCGGCACTGCAAGCGGTTCCACGTTCTGTGATCGAAGCAGCAGCGATTGACGGCGCGCATTTCTGGCGTCGCTTCTTCACCATCGTTCTGCCCTTGCTCTCGCCGACAACCTTCTTCCTGCTGGTCGTCAACATCGTCTATGCTTTCTTCGAAACATTCGGGGTCATTCACACCATCACCAGCGGCGGTCCGCAGCAATCAACAACCATTCTTGTTTACAAGGTGTTCTCGGACGGGTTCGTCGGCCAGGATCTTGGTTCTTCGGCTGCCCAATCAGTGGTGCTGCTCGTGGTTGTCGGTGTTCTCACCGTGCTGCAGTTCAAATTCGTTGAGAAAAGGGTGCACTACTGATGGCTGATGCATTCAAAGAACCCCCTCCGGGCATGGTCGAAAAAAGCGGTAGCGGTCTGTGGCTCAGCCACGTTTTCATGATCTTTGGCGTTTTGGTCGTGTTTTTTCCGATCTGGCTGGCTTTTGTGGCTTCAACGGTCACCCAACCCGAAATCGTCTCCCCACCCATGCCCCTGTGGCCTGGCGGTCATTTTCTGGAAAACTACAAGCGGGCCTTGTTTGCTGGCGTTAATGTGCCGGTTGCGACCATGCTTCTCAATTCGCTGATCATGGCGCTCGGAATTGCAATCGGGAAAATCATCATCTCGTTGCTTTCAGCCTTCGCCATTGTGTATTTCAAATTTCCTGGTCGTACTTTTTTCTTCTGGATGATTTTCATCACATTGATGCTTCCGGTCGAAGTGCGCATCGTGCCCACATACGAAGTTATCGCCGGATTCGGGCTACTTAACAGCTATTCCGGGTTGATCTTTCCATTGATTGCCTCAGCGACGGCAACGTTCCTGTTTCGGCAGTTTTTTATGACGATCCCCGATGAGTTAGCGGAAGCGGCAAGAGTGGATGGCGCGCGTCCAATGCGCTTTTTTGTCGACATCATCCTGCCGATGAGCCGGACAAACATCGCCGCCCTGTTCGTGATCCTGTTCATCTATGGATGGAACCAATATCTTTGGCCGCTTCTTATCACGACCGAGCCGGAGATGAACACGATCGTCATGGGCATCAAGCAGATGTTCCCCTCCGGAGACGATACAGCTGATTGGCCGGTGATCATGGCCACATCGATTTTGGCAATGGTGCCGCCGGTGATTATTGTGATCTCGATGCAAAAACTCTTCATCAGCGGACTAGTGGATAGCGAGAAGTAGATGGCAACCGTAACCCTAAAAGACGTCAAAAAACGCTACGGCAAAACCGAAGTCATTCACGGCATCAATGTCGATATTGAGGATGGTGAGTTCATCGTCATTGTCGGCCCGTCCGGATGTGGCAAATCGACCTTGCTGCGCATGGTTGCCGGGCTTGAATCGGTCAGCGCAGGTGAAGTCCAGATCGGCGGTGTCCGGGTCAATGAAAAAGAGCCGATGGATCGCGACATTGCCATGGTGTTTCAAAATTATGCGCTTTATCCGCATATGAGCGTGCGCCAAAACATGGCTTACAGCTTGAAAATTGCGAAAGTGCCTGCCGCCGAGATGGATCAGAAAGTGAATGAAGCCGCCGAGCTTCTGCAGCTTCAGCCCTACCTTGATCGGAAGCCCAAGCAACTTTCTGGCGGTCAGCGACAAAGGGTGGCGATGGGGCGCGCCATTGTGCGCGAACCCGCTGTATTTCTATTTGATGAACCGCTTTCCAACCTGGATGCAAAACTACGGGTTCAAATGCGGCTGGATATCAAGGAATTGCAGGCCAATCTAGGTATCACCTCGCTCTATGTGACCCATGACCAGGTGGAAGCGATGACAATGGCGGACCGGATGATTGTCATGAATGACGGTGTTGCCGAACAGATCGGTTCACCTCTCGACGTGTACCAAAAACCTAAAACCCTGTTTGCGGCGCAATTCATCGGCAGTCCGGCCATGAACATCTTCAAAGGTCGTACCGATGGAGGCAAAGTCACACTCGAAAATGGTGCAGTACTCAATATGAAGGCTCCGACTTCGGGCGAAGTGATAGTCGGCATAAGACCCGAACATGTGACGATAAAGCCGAGAGGGCCGATTGAGTTGATTGTCAGGTCAGCCGAACCGCTTGGTGCCAATACGCTCTTGCACGGCCATCTGAGGGGATCAGAAACTTTGTTTACAGCCAGCCTGGCCGGCGTTCACGGACTGAACGAAAAGGCCAAGAGCATAAAATTGGGTGTCGAACCAGAGAATGTTCATATTTTTGACAGCAACAGCGGCCAACGGGTGAACTGATCCGGCAGCTGCCAGCGGCATCTGCGTGCTGGAGGTTCAAGACCACAACCGATGTGTGAAATGCGCTTCGTTCGGATCCATATCTACCCAGCCTCAAGCAAGATTAGCGACCTAAGCTGACACCATTGGTGAAAGCTCAAGGTGCGCGCATCCGTGTTTGCTTCATTTTCCAAATTCGACGGTTGGCCCCTGCGTTGTCGTACAACGGCCAACTCAGCAACCTACTTCACGGTGCTTCTTACCTGTCTGTTCGGTACTGCAGTATCGGCGAAAGCGACGATCTGCCTGCAAAGCAGCATTGAAATTGTCGCGCAAAGCCTGCC
>JAHEJF010000149.1 GCA_024639025.1 Ahrensia sp.
TCCATGCATGGATCGCATCGTCAATCACCCATGGCGCCTTGTGGAATGACGCAATGATTTTTTGCGCTGCGTATCGCGGCGAAGAAGTTCGCGATTTGTGCCTGGCGTTAGCCAGTGCGGCTGAGCGCCACAGGGAAATGCTGGACCAGGGTGCAGCGTTTTACGATGCTGCAAAACACTGGGTTGAAGAGGAATCCATGGGTCCGCGCAAAACGCCGCTGCCAGTAATCGTAGCGCGTGCGGCAACATTGGAAGGCATTGCTGCCAAACCCTCCATTGCCGCCTATCTGCACGCATTTGTGTCCAATCAGTTGCAATGCGCCATCAGGCTCTCGGTCACAGGGCAAAATGGCGCTGCGCAAACTCTGGCGGCACTGGAGCCAATAATTGAGGACGCAGCATCCCGTGCTGCTAACTCAACGCTCAATAATCTGGGCGGATTGTCGATCAGTGCCGAGATCGCGGCGATGAACCATCACAACCTGCAACCAAGGTTATTTCAGTCATGAGTAAAGCGACTTCCCTGAACGGACCCCTTCGCGTCGGTATCGGCGGTCCCGTCGGCTCGGGCAAAACGTCTCTCACTGCCAAACTATGTATGGCAATGCGGGATGACTACTCCATCGCTGTCATTACCAATGACATCTATACCCGGGAAGACGCTGATGCGCTCATGCGCATGCAAGCGCTGCCAAGCGATCGTGTAATCGGTGTTGAAACCGGCGGTTGTCCCCATACAGCCATCCGGGAGGATGCATCGATCAATTTGCGTGCCATAGAAGAGTTGAATGAACGCCACAAGAATCTTGATGTCATCTTCATTGAATCGGGCGGCGACAATCTCGCGGCGACGTTTTCACCCGATCTGGCAGATATCTCGCTTTATGTGATCTCTGTCTGCCAAGGTGAAGACATCCCGCGAAAAGGAGGGCCGGCAATCACGCGTTCGGATTTACTCATCATTAACAAGGCAGATCTCGCCCCGCATGTGGGGGCTGACTTGAATCGCATGCAGGCTGATGCGGCCCGGAACAGAGAAGGCCGACCTCACGTCTTCAGTGACATGAAGCGTGGCCAAGGTGTCGATGAAATTGTGGCCTTTCTGAAGTCTGCCGCTCTCTGACAATGACTCCCCTGAGCGTTTCAGACTTCATCTGAAGCGCTGGCGCGGATTTAAGCATTGAAATTATTGGATAGATCAGGGTACCGCCACTCCATCAAGGGCTGACAGAGTCTAGCGGCTTGATAAAGTCCGGGAGACAGCATCTTTCCAACCAGCCAGCTTTCGCTTGCGTTCCGGTTCCTTCATCTTGGGTTTGAAACGCATATCGCGTTGCCAGGTCTTGGCAAACTCTTTTTGTGATGGCCACACGCCTGCGCGCGAGCCGGCCAGCCATGCGACACCAAGCGCAGTTGTTTCCAACACCGTCGGTCGGTCCACCGGCGCATTAAGCAGGTCCGACAGACGTTGCATGGTCCAATCCGACATCGCCATGCCGCCATCAACACGAAGCGTCGTCTTGGTTTTCGATGCCGCTTTCCAGTCCTTCTGCATGGCGTTCAACAAATCCGCTGTCTGATAGCAAACGGCCTCCAATGTCGCTTTGGATATTTCATTGGCCGTCGTCGCGCGGGTCAAGCCGAACATGGCACCGCGCGCCTCGGCGTCCCAATAAGGTGCACCCAATCCAACAAATGCTGGCACGAGATAAACGTCCTGCTCCTTGTCTGCCTGGGCTGCCAGTTCGCCGCTCTGCGACGCTTTCTTGATGATCTTCAAACCGTCACGCAACCATTGAACTGATGCACCCGCCATAAAGATCGATCCCTCCAGCGCATAGGTTGTTTTGCCATCAAGCCGATAGGCAATCGTCGTCAGCAACCTGTTTTTGGATGTGACCGCATCCTCACCAGTGTTCAGAAGCGCAAAACAGCCTGTACCATAAGTCGACTTGAACATACCCGGTGCAAAACAAGCCTGACCAATCGTCGCCGCTTGCTGGTCGCCAGCTACACCATAAATTGGAATTTCTGCTCCTAAAATGCTGGCCTGTGCAACACCGAAATCCGCTGAACAATCCAGCACCTCGGGCATCATGTTCGCCGGAATTTCAAGATGGCCAAGCAGTTGCTTGTCCCATTTGTTGGTCTTGATGTTGTACATCAATGTCCGCGCGGCATTGGTGGCATCTGTTACGTGACGTGCGCCGCCCGTCAGCCGCCAGATCAGGAAACTGTCAATCGTGCCAAAGGCCAGACCGCCCTTTTCAGCACGCGCCCGCAAACCGCGACCATTTTGCAATAGCCAAGCCAGCTTGGTGCCGGAAAAATAGGGATCAAGAAGCAGTCCGGTCTTTCGCTTAAACGTAGGCTCCAGGCCTTTCTTCTTTAGCGCTTCACAATAGTCGGCCGTGCGTCGATCTTGCCATACAATGGCTTTGTGCACCGGCTTGCCGGATCTGCGATCCCATACCGCAACGGTTTCGCGCTGATTGGTGATGCCGATGGCGGCAATATCGCTGGCCTTGATCTTGGCCTTTCTCATCGCAGATTTACAGGTTGAGACGACAGACTTCCAGATCTCTTCCAGATCATGTTCAACCCAACCCGACTTGGGAAAATACTGCGTGAACTCCTTTTGGCCAGTCGCGATAATGCTCTGATCCTTGCCGAACACGATTGCCCGTGTCGACGTGGTGCCCTGGTCAATTGCCAGAATATAGTCACCCATTTAATCCTCCCAGATCGATCTGCTCAGCTATTGTGCTGTTTCCACACTCATACAAGACCACAGCGATCCATCAAGACCGCCGCGATGCCAATATTTTATTTTGTGTGGTCAACAGCGATTGGCGTGCAAGATTAGTTGGGTAGAACTCCCTTGGTCGCCGCCTCTTTGCCGTCGACCATTGCGAGCAGAGTGATTACAGCAGCACTCGGCTTGGCCAAATCATCGACGGTATATTTGTCGAGTACATCCATAAAAGCATCAAGAGCTTCGCGCAGCGCGGTGGTCAGGCGGCAATTGTCCAGCAACGGGCAAT
The DNA here is from genome assembly GCA_024639025.1 of Ahrensia sp. Lineage (GTDB taxonomy): Bacteria > Pseudomonadota > Alphaproteobacteria > Rhizobiales > Rhizobiaceae > Ahrensia. The sequence continues at coordinate 3,045 of JAHEJF010000149.1, forward strand.
TTGATTCATCCCGTTCGAAACACTCGGCCATTGTGAAATTGTCCTCAGTCAAACGGGCCACCTCGCCCAGGGTGATTTCCGAGGGCAGTCTCGCAAGACGGATACCGCCATTGCGGCCACGCACCGTCTCAATGATCTGAGCTTCCACAAGTGGTTGTAAGATTTTGAACAGAAAGGGCTCCGAAGCGCCATAGACGCGGCTGATGTCCGAAATCCTGCTCAGCCGGGAGCCGCTGGCGGCGCAGAACATCAGGATTCGAAAGGCATAATCAGTTTGTTTTGTTAGCTTCATGACAGCAACTGTTATCAGAATTAGGGCTTGTTTGGAACCATTCCAAAATAAACTTCCTATTTTTGTCAACTTTTTATAGTGGACCGATTGACACCCCGCAAATGCACTCATAAACATGACAATAATTGTCAACTTAAAGAAAGTTCCACCGATGACGAACACCAGGCATTTTGCGACACTACTGCTAGCGTCCACCATGGCAGTTGGCAGTCTTGTTGCTCCCGCACAAGCAAACGGCGAGCTCAATTTGTACTCTTCAAGACACTATGACACGGATGAGCGGCTATATTCCGACTTTGAGCAAGAAACTGGCATTAAGATCAACCGCATCGAAGGCAAGGCCGATGAGCTTATCGAACGCCTGAAATCGGAAGGTGATTTGAGCGCAGCCGATGTGTTGCTAACGGTTGATGCAGGCCGGATATGGCGTGCCCAGGAGGCGGACCTGTTCCAGCCGATAGAAAGCGAACTATTGGAAGAAAAGATACCGGCGGAATTGCAGCAGCGCGACAATTTATGGATGGGCTTTTCGACGCGGGCACGGATGATCTTCTATGCCAAGGATCGCGTTTCAGAGCCACCGCAGACCTATGCCGCTCTCGCAGACCCACAATACAAGGGTAAGGTTTGCGCCCGCTCGTCTTCGAACATTTACATGTTGTCCTTGCTGGCAAGCCAGATCGCCCATAATGGCGAATCGGCAGCCAAAAACTGGGCAAAGGGACTGTTGGACAATTTCGCCCGGGATCCGCAGGGCGGCGATACCGATCAGCTTCGCGGTTTGGTTTCTGGTGAATGCGACATCGTGGTTTCCAACTCATACTATTTCGCCCGCGCCATTCGAGCAGATGTGGATGGAGTGAGCGCCGACATCGACCAGATTGGCTGGGTATTCCCCGACCAGGAAGGCAACGGTGCTCACATTAATGTCTCGGCAGCTGGCATACTGAAAAACGCACCGAACAAGGACAATGCCCTCAAATTCCTTGAGTATCTGGCTTCAGATTCGGCTCAGAACTATTTTGCGTCGGGCAATGATGAGTTTCCAGTCGTCGAGGGCGTGGGCCGGTCTGCTTCCGTGTCACAACTTGGTAGCTTCATGGCTGACGAACTCAACCTGTCAGTGCTGGGTGAAAACCAGGCCAAGGCCCAGGAAATCTACAACGCAATTGGCTACAAATAGGTCTCATCATTGTTGATTGACCATCAAGCCCGCAGCCTCAGGCTGTGGGCTTTTGCTGTTACCAGACGCTTCACTGTGGTGCTTGGGTCTTGATTGAGCGATTGTGAAACACAGCACAATAACCGGCAAGAGACCAAATGCCACGATCACAAGCGATGGAACGGCTGCTTGCGCCAACCGTTCGTCTGAGGCCAGCCTGTAAGCTTGAACAGCCAAAGTATCAAAATTGAACGGCCGCAAGATCAGTGTCGCTGGCAGCTCCTTCATCGTATCGACAAACACAATCAGAAGGCCTGTCAAAAGACTGGCGCGCATGAGCGGCAAGTGCACCTTCGTGATGATGCGGGCAGTGCCGGCACCAAGAGAACGCGACACGGCATCCACATTGGTGCGGATAGCACTCATGCCGGTGTCAAACGACGACAGGGCAGCAGCCATGAACCGAACTGCGTACGCGAAGATCAGGATAGCAATACTGCCGGAAAGAACCGCACCCGTTGCAGTGTCAAACTGGGATTTCATGAAATCATTGAGCGCTCGGTCAAAGGCGGTAAATGGCACCAGCAAACCTACCGCGATAACGCCGCCGGGCATGGCATAACCAATGCTCGTGAGTAGCTTGGTGCGCTCGGCCAACTTGCTGGGAAACAGTCGGGCGCGATAGCCGATCAGTACTGCGCCTAGCAGAGTGACGATTGCGGCCAGTGTCGCCACGGTGAGTGAATTGGCGATGAAGTGCAAATACCGGTCGGTAAATGGATTTTGCCCGGAAGTCAGCGCCATTTCGAATAGCACGAACAATGGCAGGAAGAAGCCAAAAAGCGTGGGCAGAAAGCAAACCATAAAAGCACCGGCTGCCCGCCACCCCTTCAAAGGATGCGGCGCCATGGCCTCAATGCGTTTACCGGCTTCATGATGTCGGGCGGCCCCACGCTGCGCCCGTTCCAGAAACACCAGAAACAAAGCCACCAGCAGCAGGCAGAAGGCAAGTTGCGAAGCCGCAGCCCGGTCCCCCATTGAGAACCAGGCCTGGTAGATGCCCGTCGAGAAGGTCTGCACCCCGAAATGCGCCACCGTACCAAAATCGGCAATAGTCTCCATCAAGACCAGAATAACGCCACCTGCAATCGCTGGGCGCGCCACTGGCAGACTAACGCGCAGAAATGCCGACCATGGCCGATGGCCGAGCGTACGGGCCGCAAAATAGGCGGTCGGCGATTGCCGAAGGAACGCTGCCCGC
>JAHEJF010000150.1 GCA_024639025.1 Ahrensia sp.
TGAAGCAAAGGGCGTCAGCACCTCATCCACGTCCAGCGAGCCGACTTTCATCATTCTCAGCGTGACACGCATGATGATACCCGTAAGCCCCATTCCGCCAATTGTTGCATTAAACAGGCCTGTTGGCTCATCAGGTGTCAGGGTAAAGATGCCATCTGAGCGTTGCAGGGTAAGTGCTTCCACATGACAGCCAAAAGTGCCCCGCTTGTGGTGGTTCTTGCCATGAACGTCATTGGCCACCGCCCCGCCCAGCGTCACAAATCGGGTACCCGGCGTGACAGGCAGAAACCATCCATGAGGCGCACAGTGATCAATAATCTCGTGCAGCATCACGCCGGGTTCGGCGGTCAGAAATCCAATCTCGGGATCAAAACTGATGATGTTTTTTTGGCTGCGCATGTCAGCCAGCACACCAAAGCTGTGGTGACAGCTATCGCCGTAGGATCGACCATTGCCAAAGGGCAGCAAGCGCATCTCGTCTGCCCGATCAATGGCATTGATCGCCACGGCACCATTGATGGCGTGGCGATGTGTGCAGTCGAGCCGACCAAAACTGTCATAGTGATCAGCCAAGGAAAGATGCCCCAGAGGTAACAAGGCCAGCGCCCAGCATCATTGCAGCACCCAGCCCGATCATGATCTGACTGCGCCAGTCCGAGATAATGAAGACAACAGGGTCGTCGTAGAATTCGCGGCGGTTCGCCAGGATCCAGACCCGAATAATGATATACAGAACCAGCGGACACAGCGGCCAAATCAAATAGGGATACTCATACAGGCTAAATACCGCATCAGATTGCAAATACAGCGCCAAGACCACGACCGATGCGAATCCGGAAGCGACACCGCTTTGCGCGATGATGGACTTGTCTTCCGGCCTGTAACCGCGGCCTGAAAGACGTTCCTTTTCATCAATGCCCGCTTGATCGAGCTCGACGTAACGCTTGACCAGCGCGAGCGACAAAAAGAAGAACAACGAGAACGCAAGCAACCAGAAAGACGGTGGCGTGTTGGTTACCGCTGCGCCTCCAATTACGCGCACAGTATAAAGGCCGGCCAGTGTCAATACATCAAGCAACAGCCAGCGCTTGACACGCAGTGAATAGGCTGTGGTTGCAAAGAAGTAGCCCAGTAAGACAATCGCGAAGGCCACAGGCAGGAACATCGTTATCAAAACCGATGCTGCCATCAGGCCAAAGGCGAACTTTATGCCCGTTCCGGCATCAATCCGTCCCGATGCCAAGGGTCGGCGACACTTTGTTGGATGCGCTCGATCCATGGAAAGATCAAAGAGATCGTTGAAGACATACACAGCGGACGCCAAAAACGAGAACGCAAAAAATGCAGCGACCACGTAGAAGATGTTGGTGATATCAAAAAACCGATGATCAAGAATGGGTGCGACCGCGATCAGCACATTCTTGGCCCATTGATGCACACGTAGCATTTTGAGATAGTCTTTGAGCCCGATCCGGCCGCTGTCAGCCAATATCCGCGCATTGTTTTTGGCCGCCCAGACGCGCGCTGCATCATCTGGCGCAACCACCACAGCTTCGCGTGCGGCATCAAACACTTTCAAGTCGTCTCGGCTGTTGCCCATGTAGTCAAAACCAGCGTCGCCGTAGGAGTCGATCAAGTGGGCGGTCTTGGCAGACGATTTGAGATTACGAGAGGCATCCGAACCGACATAGTCATCAAACAGACCCAGATGGGCCGCAATCATTTCTGCCTGCTTGTGCCCGCTTGCAGTGGCCAGCACGATGCGCCGACCCCGCTTTTTCTCGGCTTTGATGTAGTCGATAACCTCGGGACGATAAGGCAGCGACGCAGGGTCAATTTCTACCCGGGAAAAGACTTCATGCTTGAGACGTTTCTTGCCACCCAAAACCAGCCACAGCGGGATCATGAAGGCCATGAACATGTTTCGGCGGATCAGTATGAACACGCACTCCCACAGCAGGTCTGCGGCGATCAGCGTTCCATCCAGATCAACGGCAAGTGTAATTGCTTTTACGTCGGTTTTGGCATCCATTGGTGTTTCCGGTACCCAGCTCGTTAGAATTCGAGTGCGTTTTCATGACAGAAATGCACTTAACATGGGTGAATCCGGTGCCAATTTGGCACGAATTACAGCAAAAAACCGGCGATAAACTTAACCGCCGGTTGCCAAAAATGCTAAAATTTTAGCGAGTGATGCACTACTTGATAATGGCGGCGCCACCAACAATCTGCACCGATTCATTGCCTGACAATGCTGCCCGGTCGCCATTTGGCATGGTAATAAAGCATCCATCGTTGCAAAAAGTTATCACTTCGCCCGTTGCAACAGCCACTTCATTGCGCACGCCGTCCTCTGTCACGGTGACAGTTTGCGTATCGGCGTCCTTGTTCTCAAGCGTAGCGGCATGTGCAACACCAGCTCCAAACAAGCCAATAGTGGTCAATACAACCATATTTAACGTCTTGGACGTCATAATAGTCTCCTTTGGGTCGATCCACGTCGGAATCGTTTCATGGTCTCCTTTTCGCACAGCAAAGCTGAACGCGACCTGAACAAAGCACTATCCATCATCTTCTTCCATCGTGCGCTTTTTGCTGGTCTGAATCACACCAAAAGCGGCCGGATCCTGCGCCGGTCCTTCTTCTTCTGCATCTTCGTCCACTATCTTGAGATTTAGATCGCGTTGCGGGAACGGAATTTCAATACCTGCGGCCTTGAAACGCTCAAATATTGCCATCCGCAATTCCGTACGCACCGGCAGTCCGAAACCAATATCTGCCAAATACCCGCGCAGGATGAAGTCGAGCGAAGAATCGCCAAAATCGGCAAACTCAACAAATGGTTCCGGATTTGAAAGGATCCTGGGATGGTCATTGGCAACCTCCAGCAACAAATCATAAACCTGTTTGGGATCGCTGTCATAACTCACGCCAACAGGAATTTCCACGCGTCCCAGCGTTGTTCGGTGCACCCAGTTGATCACTGAAGAATTGATCAGTTCGGAGTTGGGAAGGATAAGTGTCTTCTTGTCAAAGGTTTCAATTTCCGTGGCACGAACCTTGATATTCTGAACCGTGCCGGTATACCCGCCCGCTTCGATGATATCGCCGGATTTAAATGGCCGTTCAGCCAACAGGATCAGGCCCGATACAAAATTGCTTACAATGTTTTGCAGGCCAAATCCTATTCCAAGCGAAAGCGCGCCTGCGACCAGTGCCAGCTGACTGAGTTCAAGACCCGCGGCCGAAACACCAAGCAAAGCAGCGACAGCCACGCCTACGTAGCCAATGGCGGTTTTGATGGAATTGCGGGCGCCTGGCTCAACGCCGCTTCGTGCCATCACATTACCATCCAGCCAACGCTGAAAACGGCGCGTGACAAACAGGCCGACAACAAACAGCACTATGCCTGCGAAAATGCTTGTTATGGACAGCGAAATGGAGCCAATTTGAATGTCGGTAAATAGGCTGACCGCAAGGCTTTTTACCTCAGGCCATCTGAATCCCCAAAGCAGCGCCAATACCGGAATGCCGACGATTACCACACACGCCATCAGAGCAATGCCGGCCACCAGTCCGATTTGGTCAATGGTGGTTTCAGACAGCTGATATTCATTGGCAAGGCGGTTGCCAAGCCGCGTGCCGGCCAGCGACCTCTCCTCTGAGATGGTGTGTGCAGTTCGATATCCCAGGTAGATCGTCGCCAACGCCGCGCCAGTAACCACTATCTGCTGCGCCATGAATCGGGCAAAGCCGATATAGCCTGCCAATGCAGTCAGAACCAGCACGGCACCAATCAGGAAAAGCGTGATCTTAACGGGCAGTGGCCAGCGCCTGGCCCTTTCTCCTGCATCTCCAGTCGCCGATAAGAAAGGGCGCAAAAATGCGATCAGCAAGAACATCAAACCAACAATAAAGGAAGCAAGCAGGCTGCGCGCCACAGTAATGGGCACAGATGTGCCGATTATCTGGTTGATCTGGCCGGTCACATAGTCCCATGCCGCCACCATGACCATCACGATTACGAACACTTTGAGCGGTCGTGCAGCACGGTCGGAGACATTCAGTAACCGCCAATTGGGCATGCGAGGTGCAAATACTGCCTCAGCAAGCCGCCAGACCAGGAAAATGACGGCAAATGCAATCAGCAGTGTTTGCAATATATCGCCAATATCGCCCCGCAGGACGCCAAGCGAATGGAACAGGCCCCAAGTAAAGAACAGGAAAAGCCAACACACAATCGTGGGCAGAATTGTGTACCAAAAACCCGTGGTCAGTCGTTCAAAATATGTCGGTTCAGCGGCGGCAGGATCTCTGTAAATCCAGTCCGAAAACGTGCGCCGCGCACCCCAAAAAGAGGCTAGTAGCAACACCAACATGCCCAGAACCGCACTTAGAACGCTGCCCTGTTTGAACCGCCAAGTGAAATTCAACCACGACGAGAACCTGTTCTGGATATCGCCATATTGGTCCAGAATGTCGGCGTACAGTTCAGTTCCGAACGCATTTGTAATGTCGTATCGCCGAGACAGTTCGTTGGCAAAAAGCTCGCGCCGGGCCTCGGACATGCTATCAAGCATGGACTTGGCTCTCACCGCCTGCTCTTCCAGGATGCCCAGCAACTGGTTGATTATCGCCCGCTCTTCTGCCAGCGCAGTTCGCTCCTCAGAAACAACGGCAGGCTCCGGCGGATCAGCCTCAGTGGGCACCGGGCCCAACTGATCCATTCGCGTCTTGATCTGGCTGAAACGGGGCGAAAGCTCGACGCCCTTGTCAATCAAAAGCTGCTCGAGTTCATTGATGCGCAACGCAAGGGCAACCAGACTCTCCTCCGAGTTCTTTGCCTCCTCTATCTGCGATGCAATGGTATCGACATCCGAGCGCAACTTCTCAACTTCGGCGATGTCAGCATCGTTCACTTGCTGGGCAAACGCAGCGGACACAAGAAGGCCGAAAACCAGAAACAAGACGATGCAGAATAGTTTTTGCATCTTTGCCCAATAGCACTTCATCGTTTGGCGGGTGAACATCACAATGATTGGATCAGTTTGGCTCGACATCTAAATTTGCGCCAATTTTCCATGGATATAGGTTGCAACAATGGTGCGATCATCACCCATTGTCTGGATCAGAAACAGTTCTTCACTGAGAGTCTCCACAGTTTCGTGGCGCAACGCCATTGCCGCCGTAGCGCAAGGATCAAAAACAACAAAATCAGCTTCTGATCCCGCTTCAAGGGTACCGATACGATCTTCCATGCCCAATGCGCGCGCATTGCCCAGTGTTACCTGATAAAATGATCGCAAGGGATGATAGCGTGTGCCCTGGCAATTGTGGATCTTGTACCCCTCATCCAGCGTCCTGAGCATGGACCAGGATGTCCCGCCACCAATGTCTGTTGCAATGGCATGGCGCTGACCGGCTTTTTCTGTTGCCTGCAAATCAAAAAATCCACTGCCCAAAAACAGGTTGGATGTTGGGCAAAACACGGCAACGGCGCCGCTTTCCGCCAATGCACCGCGTTCCCTGTCTGAAAGGTGTATGGAATGACCCATCAGGCTTTTGGGCGTCAGAAGTCCATGCTGTGCATATACATCAGTGTAGTCCTTTGCAGCCGGAAACAATCCGCACACCGCTTCGATTTCTGCATGGTTTTCCGATAAATGCGTCTGCATCAACGCATCCGGATTAGCCTCTACAAGCGCGCCCGCCGCTTCAAGTTGGGCCTCCGTGGA
>JAHEJF010000151.1 GCA_024639025.1 Ahrensia sp.
GCAGCGCTTGCTCTGCTTGCATCACAGCATCGACAACTTCTCTTGTGCTCGCTTCGCCGGTAATGCCCTGTACCGCCATATTGTCGGCATTTTTCATCGACTCGACGGTGTTGGATGCCATATCGGCCATCAATGTGCCGAAATCGCTGGAAAGCTGTTGCGGTTGCGCAGGCTTGTTTGCCTCCGGCGCATTTGAAACCATGAACTCCGGTGAAATAGGTCCTATGCCATTAATCATTGTCCTGCCCTCATGAGGTCGATGGTCAGCGTGATTAGCTCCCTTGCCTGTTTGAACACTTGCAGGTTGGCTTGATATGAGCGATTGGCTTCGCGCATGTCAGCCATTTCAACAATTGAGTTCACATTGGGCATCTTCACATAGCCCTCAGCATTGGCGCCGGGACTGCCGGGATCGAATTGAAGTGAAAACGCGCGCTTGTCATTGGACACCGAATGAACATCGACGATCGGTCCGTTCAGTTCCTGAGCATAAATGGTCCGAAAATTGACCAGCTTCCGCTGATAGGGATCGCCGCCCGGCACATCAGAGGTGGACTGGGCATTGGCGAGGTTTTCGGCGACCACACGCAGGCGCAGTGATTGCGCATCCAATCCGGATGCAGCGACTTTCATGCTTGCAGATAAATGGTCCATATTATGTCTTCACCGTCAGGAGTAGCATTCTGTGAAAGGCCGATACGATTCCCGTATTCAGGTCCATGTGACTGCGGACCTCGCTGGACTTGACCAACTCGTCCTCAAGCGCAACGGCTCGTTCTGTTCTGTAGACCTGGGTTTGTGGATCGCTGCCCTCAAGACCAAAATGTCGGCTGTCAGTGGCCTTTAAAGTTGCAGCCGCATTGGCCAGCGTTTCAGCGAAACTCACCGTTTCGCTTGCTTTGAAACTCGGCACATTGGCATTGGCAATATTGGTGGCGATGGCTGATTGTCGGACCGACAGATGCTCAGCTTGGCGCGAGGCGATTGAAAAAATTCCAACAGTATCCATGACATTCCTCTGGCTTTCGTCGAGGATAGGCCCGCGAGCTTGCCTGTGGCTTGTCAGTTGGCTGGGTCGGCTTTGTCGATTATCTCAAATCGCGATGTGATCAGCTGCTGCCCCTGCTCATTGGTTCGCAGGGCCCTGACCCTCGAGCCGTCAGGCAGACGCGAAAAGGGTTTGACGAGATAAATGCCGTTGGGGCCTTCGATCAGTGCCCTTCGAGAATCTGCTGCGATCAATCCGAACTCTCCGGCATTTTGTATTTGCGGAGCATTCAGTTGATTTTTGATGTCGGCGGGCGCGATGGCGCCAACAGCGATTGTATCAATGCCATCATCTTCAAATGTGGCGACAAATTCGCCGCGGTTTAGATCAAAAGCGGTCTGGGTGCCATCAAGCTGGCTGAGCGCCAGATTATTGATCGTGCCGGAAAACGCCATCTCTGGAGGACCATAGAGTGAAGGATTGTTATAGACATGCCAGGGAAATACCACTGCACCGATGGTCAGTGTCGCTGTCACAGCGCCCAGAATATAGTCCCCACGGTCGAACTTGCGGCGCAGTGTCTGGCTGGGTTTCTTGACTTTAGCTTGTCCCGGCTTCACTCTTCTTGCCTTCATGTCGGTTCAGGTTCCTTTTTCAAAAACTGGGCCAGTTCGGCAAACACATCCTGTGACGCGGGATCTTCTGTACCTTGTTCGAAGAACTCATAGAGCGTGGGAACAAGCGATACCGCATTATCAAGCTCGGCATCATTGCCGACTTGATAACCACCCATCATCCGCAAGTCGCGACTGTCCTCGAACATCGCGATCATGGCGCGTAATTTTGTAACCAGAACGCGCTCGCTTTCCGTCCATACTTTGTTGGAAAGCCGCGATATCGATGCGAGAGGATCCATCGACGGAAACCGCCCTCGATTGGCGATGGCACGGTCGAGCACAAGGTGGCCGTCCAGAATGCCCCGCAGTGAATCAGAGACCGGATCATTGTGATCGTCGCCATCCACCAGCACCGTGGCGATTGCTGTGATTGAGCCGCCGCTTTCAGCAGACGCAGGCCCCGCCGCCTCAAGCAAGCGCGGCAATTCATTGAAAACAGATGCCGGATAACCGCGGGATATCGGTGGCTCACCCAATGAAATCGCCACTTCCCGCAAGGCGTGAGCATAGCGCGTCAGCGAGTCGACCAAATACAGTACCTTTTTGCCCTGACGCGCCATGTCGGTGGCAATATTCATCGCCATCGTTGGTGCCCGCTTGCGCACAACTGCGCTCTCATCACTTGTGGCCACTACGACAACCGATTTGCCCAATCCATCCGGACCCAACGTATCTTCAACAAACTCGCGCACTTCTCGGCTGCGTTCGCCAACAAGCGAAATGACAATCGCATCAAAAGCATCTGATGTCGCGAACATGGCCAGCAATGTCGATTTGCCAACGCCGGAACCCGCAAATACACCGAGCCGTTGTCCCACACATAGTGGTGTAAAAACATCGACAACCCGAACACCAGTTCTAAGCGATTCTTCCACACGGCCGCGCCGCATGGGCGAGACCGAGCCCGACACATTTTCCGAACCGACGTGCTTGGCGATAGGTCCCAAACCGTCTATCGGATCACCAAATGCATTGACCACCCGACCGAGCAGTTGTTCATTGAAGCGGACATCGGGTACAGCCAACGGCAAGGCCGGCGCCCCGCGTGATACTTTGGACAGCGGTGAACATGGAATGGCGAAGTGAGCGTCCTTCGCCAGTTTGACCACCTCCGCACGCGTTTTCTTGCCGTTGGAGACAATCGACACAAAGTCGCCCAGCCCCAGCGAGTCGGGCATACCTTCGAGGTTAACACCATTGTTCTGAAGCGATGAAACCCGCCCGCCAATGATCAGCGGACTGGTCATAAAGCCGCCTTCACGTACAGCTTCGGAGAATTTTTCCAGCGCGCTCAATATCTATCCTCGGTTAAGTGCCTGGATCAGCCGCTGCAGCGAGTCTTCAGATTCCTCAACAGCGGCAACATTTTGTTCAAATCCGCGTTGGACTGCGATCAGTCGGGTAATCTCATGAACCGGATTGACATTGGATTGCTCCACATAGCCCTGCATTACACTCACATCGCCACGATCAACCAGCGGCTCAACGGTCTCATTTGCGATAAACGCCGACTCTCCATAGCGAACGAAGTCCAGACCCGGATCAAATGAATAAAGCCCAAGACCGGCTACTTGCTGTCTGTTCTGGATGATACTGCCATCCGTGCCGACTTCGATCGGTCCTGCAGTTGGATCGAGTTGGATCGGTGCGCCGCCCGCATCAAGCACCGGGTTGCCGGATAAAGTCTTCAATGCGCCCAGCGTATCAACTGTAAAGCGGCCATCTTTGGTCATCACATTGCCAGCATCGGTCTGTACCGAGAACCAGGCATCGCCCGCAATCGCGAAATCAAGGGTGTTACCGGTCTTTTCCATGCCGCCGGTTCGCGGGCTTATGAATTCCTGGCCTTCCGACACCATTGAAATCTGCGCTTCATCTGCCTCTCTAAGCACTTCCTCAAAGCGAATTTCGGTGGCGCGAAAACCAACGGTCCGACTGTTGGCCACGTTTTGCGCCAACGAAGTCAACCGTTGCTCAGTGGCGATCTGTCCCGACAAGCCAACGCTTAAACCAACTTCCATGTCAGAGCCTTTCTGGTTTGATCTCGAATGGCAGCCAGACCAGCACTAGCTGCGCCTGAACTGCTGGATTTGCAGCATCACATCTTCTGCAATGCCGAACTGGGCAGAATTGCCGAACAGCAGCCCAGCAGTTGAAGCGGTGTTATTGGGTGAATTGCTGATGTCCCAAATGGCGGTAAAGGTTTCCAGGAAGTCTTCCACCTTCGCAGGATCCTGAAAGTCCTCCAAATCGAGTTTGCTGGCAATCAATGCGACCTGCTTGTCCAGATCCAGGGTCGCCGTCGCGCTGTCAATGCTCAGAGCCGTACGCACCACTTCTGAGATGGCCGGGTCGGCCAGAATCTCCAGATAGGTGTTTATGTCGGAGGCCTTGCGTTGAAAATAAAGTGCCAGGCGCACGCCCTCATTGCTGTCGCCAGCCTGCTCCTCCAAAGTCTGTCTGACATATTTCTGAACTGTGCCCTCATTGGCCTTGGTAAAAGATGTCGCAGCTGAGCCAAATGCTTCAAAGTTGAAGGTGTCGGCAAATTCCTGGTAGCGCGAGTCCGACAAAGAATTGGCAAATGCATCATCGGCATTCACCCCTTCCTCGAGCACCTTGGCCATGAAGGCCTTGGCGTAAGTCATATCGCTCAAGCCATGCGCTTGCATGGCAAAGGAAAACAGACGGTCATCGTTGATGAAATCCTCGGCTGTCTTAATGCTCTGAATGGTCTGGGTGTAATACTCGATCTCACGCGCAGGCAGCGGTTGTTCGGACACACGCTGCAACGCCGATGTCATATCGACACTCATCACACGATAGGACGCAAGTGTGCTCAGCATGAAAGCTCTCCGGTTCGTTTGCATCAAACTTAGGTGGTGCCGCTTGCGCGTGGCTGGCGTGGACATCCAAAGCACAGCTTGAAGCAAGGTTTGAATGCAATGTTCGCGGCAGGTTATTCTTGGAGACCGACGTGAACATTATTATCGGAATGATCGTCACCTTTGGTTGTGTGCTTGGTGGCTATATGGCAATGGGCGGCAAGCTTGGCGTGCTCAACCAGCCGTTTGAATTTGTAATTATCGGTGGTGCCGCGATCGGCATCTTCTTCATCGCCAATCCCATGGCGGTGGTGAAAGATTCAGGCAAGGCCTTTATGGAAGGGCTGAAGAACGCGGTCCCCAGCAAGGCCAAGTATCTTCAGCTTCTGGGTCTGCTTTATCAATTGCTCCGCGAGTTGAAGAACAAGCCACGCAACGAAGTTGAAACCCATATCGACAACCCTGAAGAATCTGAAATATTCAATGCCTACCCGATGATCATGGCCGAAAAGGATCTGGTCGGCTTTATCTGCGACTACTGCCGCTTGATCATTGTCGGCAATGCGCGCCCGCACGAGGTTGAGGCGTTGATGGAAGAAGAAATCTCCACGATCAGCCACGACAAGTTGAAGGTCTATCACGGACTGCAGGGCATGTCAGACGGTCTTCCGGCGCTGGGAATTGTGGCCGCTGTCCTGGGTGTTGTGAAAGCGATGGGAGCGATCAATGAAAGCCCGGAGGTTCTTGGCGGTCTGATCGGCGCGGCCCTTGTTGGCACCTTCGTGGGCATCTTTCTTTCCTACGCCGTGGTCGGCCCGATCGCCACCAACATCAAAACAGTCCGTGAAAAAAATCTGCGTCTCTACTTCGTCGCCAAGCAGACACTGATCGCCTACATGAACGGCTCTCTGCCCCAGGTGGCGCTCGAGTTTGGTCGCAAGGCAATATCCAACAGCTATCGTCCGTCACTTGATGATGTCGAGAACGAGGCAATGGGAACCGCAGGGTAGTAACAGGCACAATGATGCAAGCCGCCACCTCTGACAATATTGCCGACTTCGAGATCTACAAGCGTGTGCTCAACCAACGGGCAGACCCCGGTCAGATCGCTGAACTTGTCGAGGCGATTTCCAGTCGCCTACTGGCAGGTCTCGGCAAGTCATTTGAAGAGCTCGAATATGACTTCGGATTTGCGGTCGAAAAGCATTCACCTGATTTTGATTTCTCGAAGGGCGA
>JAHEJF010000152.1:0-2376 GCA_024639025.1 Ahrensia sp.
ATATACCGGGTTGAAGGGGTGGGCGACGAAAATCTGATTTGGGGCAGGCGCGTTTAACTGCAATTCGGAGGGTTTGAAACCCGATGTGGAAGAACCGATCAACGCCTGCGCTTTGCAATGGTTTTGAATGTCAGCCAAAATGGCATGTTTGAGGTCAAGGCGTTCTGGAACGCTTTCCTGGATCCAGTCCGCATTGGAAACGGCCTGTTGCAAACTGTCAGCAAAGTGCAGCACACCTTCAACCGGCATCTTCACATCGCTCAGCGCCGGCAAGGAGCGCCGTGCATTGGCGATCACCTCATAGATTTTCTCGGCCGATGCCGGGTCCGGATCAAAGACAGTGACATCCCATCCCGACAGCAGAAAGCGTGCCGCCCAACCGCCTCCAATCACACCACCGCCAATTATCGCCGCTTTTCGTGCCTTCATGGTCTGGGCGCCTGCTTTGTCAGTCCAAGTTTCTGGCGGACATCGGCAGGTCCCATGATCGAAGCACCTATGGACTGGATTATGGTGACGGCTCGATCAACCAGAGCTTCATTGGTGGCCAGTTCGCCCTTGCCTAGCCACAGATTGTCTTCAAGTCCGACCCGTACATTGCCGCCGGCAAGAACCGATGCAGCGACATAAGGCATTTCATTGCGTCCGATCGAAAAGGCGGACCAGTTCCAATCATCGGGCACATTGTTGACCATCGCCATGAACGTGTTGAGGTCATCGGGCGCACCCCAAGGAATGCCCATGCACAATTGCACAAGGGCAGGGCTGCTCAAGACACCTTCCTCGACCAATTGCCTGGCAAACCAGAGATGCCCCGTATCGAAGGCCTCGATTTCCGGTTTGACGCCCAGCGCTTCCATGCTTGCGCCCATGGCTCGCAACATGCCCGGTGTATTGGTCATGACGTAATCAGCTTCAGCGAAATTCATGGTGCCGCAATCCAGCGTGCAGATTTCCGGCAGGCATTGCGCAATATGCTGCATGCGCTCGGGCGCGCCGACCATGTCGGTGCCATCCTGCAAGGGCAAAGGTTCGGAAGGCGGCCCAAACACCAGATCGCCGCCCATGCCGGCGGTCAGATTGAGCACAATGTCAATTTCTGCGTCGCGGATCCGTTCGGTCACTTCTCGGTACAGTTTGGGATCACGGGCAGGTGCGCCGGTTTCGGGATCACGGACATGACAATGAACGATGGCTGCACCCGCTTTTGCCGCTGCGATGGCGCTCTGTGCAATTTGCTCGGGGCTGCGCGGCACATTCGGGCTTCTGTCTTGCGTGGCACCTGAACCGGTGACGGCGCAGGTAATGAACACATCCTGGTTCATCGACAGGGGCATGGCGGTCCTCCCAAATATTTCAGTTGATCATAATCGGATTGCGCCAAGTAAATGTGCTGTGATAGACAATAATATGCCTATTTGGACCAATTCTTCGCCTGAGATGCAGTCAATCGACATCTTGTTGTTTGACAAATTCTCCAACCATTGCCTCGCCAACACGGTGGAACCTCTGCGGGCAGCCAACATGATCGCCGGCAAACCATTGTATCAGTGGCGTTATGTGTCGCTAGGCGCAGGCCAGGTTGTCTCATCAAGCGGATTGCCGGTTGCCACACAGCTTCTGGAGGCAAAAGACGGTAGCATTGACTTGATGTTTCTGATGCCAAGCTATGGCTATCGCGCTATGTGTTCACCAGAAAATCTATCGGCATTGCGCCGCCAGTCCAAACGCGCGGGCCTCATGGCCGGTCTGGACACCGGTGCCTGGTTGCTCGCTGCTGCCGGATTGTTGGATGGCAAAACAGCAACCATCCATACCGAAGTTCTGGAAGCTTTTTCGGAAGCATTTCCTTCCATCAATGTTCAGGAGAAACGGTTTGTGCTGGATGGCGATATCATCACATGCGGTGGCGCCATGGCAGCGTTTGATCTGACCATGCATTTGATTGCAACCCATCATGGCGAGGCCCAGCGGATGGCTGTGGAATCGTTGTTTCTGTTTCATGGTTCGGCATCAAGCTCAGACGATTTGTACGGATTCACAAAATCGAAAATGGTCAATGCTGCGTTGAAGCTGATGGACGATAATATTGAGAACCCGGTTTCCATTTCCTGGATTTCCAAGAAGCTTGGCTGCACACAGAGAGAATTGCAAAGAAGGTTTCATCGGGTGTTGGGCGAAGCGCCCGGTGCTGTTTATCGGCACAGGCGGCTCAGCCGGGCGAAAGTGCTGCTGAGTGATGGTGACGTGTCGATCCTGGAGATTGCACTGCGTTGCGGCTACGAAAACCCCAGCGCCATGATCCGGGCCTTCAAGAAGGAATTCGGCCTTACGCCACACGCGTTTCGCCTGGTGCATCGTTAGGCCCTGTCAGCC
>JAHEJF010000152.1:2476-5704 GCA_024639025.1 Ahrensia sp.
GGGATGATCAGCTCCTTGCATAGAATCGTTTCATGACGATCGGCGTCAGATACATCGGAATTTGGTAGCAGCCGATAAACAAAAGCACAGGATCGATAATCTCGGCTGGCAGCGCGACCAGAAACAGGGCGATGTTACGGTTACCGGCAATGATCGCAAAGGCCGTGCGCTCATTAGCTTGGACGGTACTTCCAAGCACATAATAGGCCGCGAGTTGCAATCCGAAATTGACCAGAAAAGCGATGGCAAGCCAACTGACGAATTCTGCAGGGTCGGTGGCCAGTGTGCTGCCCACGCTCGACATGAGACCGACGACAATCACCGCCATGGCAATGGCCGAACAGCCGTCAATCGCCCTTGTGGCTTCGGGACCTGGATCGCTCAAAAAGAGACGGCGGAGGCCAAATGCCAACAGGGCGGACAGCGCAATGACACCAAGCAGTTTAGCGGCTGCAATCATGACCATGGTGGGTGATCCGAGTACCGGTAGGCAGTAGAAAACCGGCAGCACGGTGAGTGGTAGAAGGGCAGTGCCGATAACGAGCAATCGCAAGGCAGGTGCCGGATCGGCACCGACCATGATGGTCAAGTTAGGGCTGCCGGAAATGGACGATGCCGCGGCCATCAAGATCAGGGCGGTGGCAAGATTTGTTTCCAACATGCTGATGGACCAAAACAGCGCAATCAGCATCAACGGCAAGACCAATTGGTTTATGGCGGTGATTCCGATAATTTTTGGGGCGTCCGCCAGGGCACCAAAAGCATTTTTGGGCCCGATCCTCAGGGCAGCCAGAAACATGAGCAATGCCACCAATTCTTGCAACCAGGGCCGCATCGCTGATGCGAGTTCCGGCAAGAAAATGCCAGCCAAGAGGCCAACAATCAGCAGCGTGCGCCCATACTGGGCCGCAAGGCCAAAAAGCTGCAATGCCGGATTGGTTCTAGCCACCGGGGCCTTGGCGCATGTTTTCAGGCAGCCAGGTTGCCAACTCGGGGAAGGCGATTAGAACGAACACCATGACGACCATGATCATGAACATCGGCAAGGCGGCCTTGGCGATATAATTCATTTCGTGGTGGGTCATGCCTTGCAGGACAAACAGGTTGAAACCGATTGGCGGGGTGATCTGCGCCATTTCGACAACGACAACGATGAAGATGCCAAACCAAATGATGTCGATTCCAGCCTGTCGGATCATCGGCTCGACAACGGCGATGGTCAGCACCACGGAAGAGATGCCGTCCAGGAAGCAACCGATCACGATGTAGAAAATCAGCAACGCCATCAGCAATTCAAACCGTGAAAGTTGAAGCGATCCAATCCATTCGGCAAGTGCGCGTGGCAGACCGGTAAAGCCCATGGCCAATGACAGAAATGCCGCACCGGCAAGAATGAGGGCGATCATCGCCGATGTACGCGTTGCGCCCATCAAACTGGCGGTGAAGGTCTGCATGTTCAAAGACCCCTGGAACCCCGCAAGTGTCAGTGCCCCGAGCACTCCAAAGGCTGCCGCTTCAGTTGCGGTGGCAAATCCCAGATACATTGAACCGATCACCAGCAGGATCAACAAAATGACAGGGATCAGGAAGCGCGAGTTCGACACGCGTTGCATGAATGTCATCGGTGCTTCGGGCTTGGGATTGAAGTTGGGGGACAGTTTTGACATCAACGCGACATAGAGCATGAAGAGCGATGCCAGGAACAGGCCAGGCAAGATACCGGCAATGAAGAGTTTGGTGATCGATTCATTGATCGTCACGCCATAAACAATCAGCGTCAGCGAGGGAGGGATCATCAGTCCCAAGGTCGCAGCGCCAGCCAGTGTGCCGATCACCATGCTCTCGGGGTATTCACGCTTTCTGAGTTCCGGAATGGACATTTTGCCGACAGTTGTCAGCGTTGCGGCAGATGAGCCGGACACGGCAGCAAAAACCGTGCAGCCCACGATGTTCGTGTGGATCAATCCGCCCGGTAGGCGCGCCATCCAGGGTGATAATCCCTTGAACATGTCTTCAGACAGTTTGGTTCGAAACAGGATCTCTCCCATCCAGATAAACAGGGGCAGGGCAGAAAGCGTCCAGGAGGAAGATGCGCTCCAGATGGTGGTCATCATGGCGTCACCGACCGGTCGGGTCGTGAACAGTTCCATGCCCACATAGGCAACACCCAACAGTGCAAGGCCGACCCACACACCGCTGCCCAAAAAAAGGAAGAGTACGAAAACAAAGATGCCTATGGCGTAAAATTCGTCCATCTTACACCTCCGGCCCGGAGAACTTTTCTCCATTCAAATTGTGTTGGCGGGTTCTTATGAGCATGACCAGATTGTCGATGAAGCAGATCGCCAGGAGAATAGCGCCAATGGCGACCGGTATCTGGGGAATCCACAGCGGTGTAGCATCCCGGCCTTGGCTGATATCATTCCAGCGGATCGACCCTTGCACCAGCCGTACGGCGTAATAGGCCAGATAGGACGACGCCAGTGAGCCGATCAAAAAACACCACATTTCGGCCCAGTGGCGGCGCTTACCCAACGCGTTGAGGAACAGGCTGACGCGAATATGGCTGTCGGCATTGAGAGCATAGGCGAATGCCAGAAAGGAAGATGCCGCCATCAGATAACCGGCATAGGCCGTTGATCCTGGAAATGAAATACCGAGCCAGCGACAAATCATCTGCACAACAATGATGCACAACAAGGCCAAAAGGCACAGTGCGGCCAATGCTCCTGCGGCGGTGTATAGCCTGTCGAGAAAACGGCGCATGTTCCCCCCTCAAGGAAATTGGGGCGCTGTGATGCACAGCGCCCCATCAAGTCTTATTTTGCAAATGAGTCCATAACAGCCTTGCCATCATCGCCGGCTGCTTCCAGCCATTCTGCCGCCATGGTTTCACCAAATGCCTGCAGTTCAGCTTTCAGGCCATCGCTCGGCGGCAAGGTCTCCATGCCGCCTTCAGCAAGACCCTTGATGTAGAAATCTGTCAGTTCTTTTGCCTTTGCCAATCCATCTGCGGCAGCCTTATCGCCGCAATCCATAATGGCTTTTTGCGCAGCTTCGTTCAGACCATTATACGCATCCTTGTTGACGAACACCGTATTGCGCGGCAACCAAGCCTGCACATCATAGAAATGGGTCAGATGTTCCCAAACCTTGCGGTCATAGCCGGTTGAACCTGACGAAATGAATGATTCAGCAACGCCTGTTGCCAAGGCTTGCGATAGCTCG
>JAHEJF010000153.1 GCA_024639025.1 Ahrensia sp.
TGTGATCTACGTCAATATTGCTCACCTTTCTCGGTGATATCCATAGAAGTTACCCGGGTTTGTGGAGGTCAATATGACGACGACATCGCTCACCATCGCAAATTGTGACTTAGCAATCGGAATTTACTTCGAATACTCGGTCTCAGATCCCGTTCCTTTGAAACTCCCAAATTACATGGAGGCGGAAATATGAGTGGACTAAGATTGCTCGGCGTCGAAAAGTATTATGGAAACAATCATGTATTGCGGGACGTAAACCTGACGGTTCCGAGCGGCGAATTTGTCGTGATTGTCGGGCCATCAGGATGTGGCAAAACGACATTGCTGCGCGTGATTGCTGGTCTTGAAAAAATTGATGATGGACGAATTGAGATAGACGGGCAGGTGGTCAATGACTTGCCCCCAGCCAGCCGTCACATCGCGATGGTGTTTCAGAGTTATGCTCTCTACCCACATTTAACGGTTTACGAAAATCTGGCGTTCTCATTACGGCTGGAGGGCACTTCCGAAGCTGAAATATCGAGTCGAATTGGTGAAGTTTTCAGTATGCTATCATTGGACGAGTACGGCGATCGCAAACCATCGGCACTCTCTGGCGGACAACGACAAAGAGTTGCACTGGGTCGCGCTCTGGTACGTAAACCTGCATTGTTTCTCTTTGACGAACCGTTGTCCAATCTTGATGCGGCATTAAGAATGAACACGCGCATCGAAGTTGCAAAAATCCATCGGGAACTTGGCACCAGCATCATTTATGTGACTCACGACCAAACCGAAGCGATGACGCTTGCAGACAAGATCGTTGTGATGCGCGACGGTCGCATTGAGCAGGTCGGATCACCATTGGAACTGTATAACAAGCCGAGCAACCAGTTTGTTGCCAGTTTTTTGGGCTCACCCGCGATGAACTTCATTAAGGCCGAAATCCTATCGATTGATAATGTTGAAACAATCGGCATTCGTCCACAACATATTCGTTTGGAAAAACCAGGCAGGCTAACCGGTAAAGCAATCCACTACGAGCGATTGGGCAGCGACACGCATTTGATTGTTGATATTGGCCAGCAAGAACCAATCATTGTACGTTTGGTCGGGCAGCGGGAATTCGATTTGGATACATCTATCGCGCTGAACTTTGATGATGAGAGTGCCCACTTTTTTGACCAAAATGGAAAGCGCATCGAGCCGCACAAACCGCAAAAAGAGCCGAGATTACAACAGGATCAGCAAGCTTGAATTTGCGCTTATTGTGAACATGATCGACAATCACCGAGCTAACCATATGTCGTGATATTGCGGAGCGCCTCAATGTAATTTTGCGGCAATCCGATGCTATCAACTCATACGAAAACAAGCGGTATCGCAATGAAAGATGGCGATCGCCAAACATATCATACGATTGATTTGGCAAGTTGCTTCCTTGCGCTTCTTTGAATCAATCCATTGATGGCGATCAATTTTGCATTTTGCGAGCAATTTAGTGTAATATTGAGAAACATGAGGGTGGGATATCGTTTTGATGCGGCGCGTGTTGCCGCCAATGGTTCATTTGTAGAGTAAGTTTATTCTCTGTGTTTCTCGGGGACTCCAATGTGAGGGTGCTTCGATGCAAACAGATATGGTAACAAACAACGATCCCAATTTTCCAACCTTACCGGTCAAGACCAAGAGACGGCAGAACGCGCCGGATGTAATTGTCTGCCTGGGCGATGACGAAGTTCCGCTCCATTTGATCCAGCACGCACAAGCCGTTGCGATGTCATTGGGCGGCAAGGTCAATCTGGTGCGGGTTATGGAGCCACCTGAAGGCCACAGGATCCCTTTTGATCCAATTGAATGGGAGATCAACAGGCAGGAGGTTCGCGCCGCGCTGGAGCGCTTGGCAAAGAAACTGGGCAACCAGGATCAAGTCATTGAAACGAATGTACTGGAAGGCAATTCCGTTGATGAGATATACGGGTGTGTTTCCAAGCGGCCCCAGGATATAATCGCAATATTCAGGCAGGCAGGAGTTCGCGGCAAAGGCTTTGGCTCACTCGGTGGATTTATAGAGTCGAAGGTGGGTTCGATCTTTATGATTCCTGAGGATCTGCCACTTCAGAAAGCTGAACATTATACAAAAGTTCTTGTCCCGTTGGATGGATCTTCAAGGGCCGAAACTGCAGTCCCAAAGGCCATTCGAATAGCCAAAGCAAACAAAGCCGAGTTGGTGCTTTGCCATGTGACGCCGCATGCCGGACTTACACAGATTGCTCCGGTTGACACAGAAGCGCTTAAGATCTCACGGCAGGTCGAGCAGCACAACAAAAGAGTGGCAAACGAATATTTGCGCCGAATTGAATCGCAAGTTGGTGTTTGTGGTATTCCAACTTCTTCCTGCGTCGTAGCCGGCGAAGATGTACGCCGCGCTCTTACACGGGAAATCGAACATCAAGGGGTCGGACTCGTCGTTTTGTCATCGCACGGTCAAAGCGGGCATACGGACGCAGCAGTCGGCGATATTGCATCTTTTATACTCGGTCGTTGCCCAGTCCCTGTATTGATGATCAGGCAGGCCGGGAAATACGGTAGTCGACACATATTCTCAGGCACTCGGTCTACAGGAGTTAGAAGCCCTGCCATTGGTGCGCAATGAATGAAAATATTGCTATATCGCAGCAGCAAGATGACAGCTGCGAAAATGGTGCAAGGGAGCTGGCCCACTCTCATTCAATACTAAAATCACAGCCGCAGAAAGTCGCGGTGTATCGCAACCTTGCTTCAATATCAGTATGGTTAGAGAATGTTCGCAATTACTGTCTTGATCCTGAGCCAGATGATGCGCGGGCCTCAGATTGGTTGCTCGATAATGACTACCATATCGTCCGAACACTTCGAAATCTGAAACAGGATCTCCCTCAAGACTTCTACGCTAAGCTCCCCGCGCTTGCACAAAATGCCGACGAACCGGTCCCAAGGGTTTTTGAATTGGCCCATGCCGTAATCATGTCGGCTCACTCACAGCTGAGCATGGAATCAATTGCTCAATTTGTCTGCGATTATCAGTCGGTTTCCAAGCTGACGAATGCGGAACTTTGGGCGCTTCCATCTATGCTTCAAATGTGCTGTTTGGAGCACCTGATTGATGCGTTTCATCAACTCAACGAACGCATAGAGCCGCCATTTCAAGTCAGTCAATCTGTGGTCCCGGCACAGTCGAGAGAACCCATTGACCGAATTGCAACCAGCATCACCAATCTGATTGCCTTACACTCCATAAAGTGGCCAGACTTCATAGACCAGACCAGTCCAATCGAAGCAATTTTGAAGCAAGATCCGGCTAAAAAATATTCATTGATGGATTCCGAAACGCGCATTCAATACAGGGGGGTGGTCGAGCGCTTGGCCGAGCGATCCCAAAGCAGCGAAACCGCGCTAGCAAATACCGCTTTACAACTGGCTGCATCAGCAGACGGCTCGTCTTCGAAAAACCATGTCGGGTACTGGCTGGTCGATCAGGGTCGAACCTCTTTGGAGTCAGAAATTGGCTATCAGCTTTCCATAAGAGAAAAGATTGCCAGGGCAAGCAAGAAATATGCTCAACCTCTATATGCCGGTGGCATCGTCACTGGCGTGATTTTGGCTTTGCTCATTCCTGCCCAAATTCTTTCCTCCGTTAATGCAAGCGCCTGGCAATGGTTTGTTGCCATGGTGGTCATGGTACTACCAGCCGCAGTCCTTAGCGTGACCCTGGTTCATTGGATTATTGGTCAGCTCACTTCTCCCAAAACGCTGCCCGCGCTCGACTACAAAGCGAACATAGCGACTGACTGTCCGACAGCAATCGTTGTGCCAGTCATTCTTGCTTCCATCCCGGAAATCGACAAGCTGATGGAAGATCTTGAGGTTCGGTGGCTTTCAAATGCCGATCCCATGTTGCGGTTTGTCGTCCTGTCCGATTTCAGGGACTCCGACACGCAAACCGAACCGGATGATGCCGAACTGGAACAATGCCTAACGGCCCATATCCAACGTCTAAATGATCGCTATCCGGACTATCGTGATGGTCCATTCTTCCTCATGCATCGATCACGAGAATACAATGAAGCCCAGCAATGCTGGATGGGATGGGAGCGGAAACGAGGCAAGCTTTCAAACTTCAACAAGTTCGTACTGGGAGACAGCCAAGAAGGTTTCACTCTGCTTTCTGACAATTGCGAAAAATTGCGAGGAACGCGGTTCGCAATTGTTCTGGATGCCGACACACAGCTCCCTCCGGGTAGCGCAGCTAGGTTGATTGGCACGATGGCGCATCCGCTAAACACGGCACAAGTCGATGAAGCTACCGGGCGAGTCAATTCGGGCTACACCATCCTGCAACCGCGAATTGAAATACTCCCCGGTCAGGGTTCGGGCACTCTGTTTTCCCACATGTACTCTGGGGATACAGCAATAGATATCTACTCACGGGCAGTATCGGACGTTTATCAGGATCTCTTCAATACAGGCGTCTTTGTTGGCAAAGGTATCTACGACATTAAGGCTTTCGTACAAACGACTGCTGGCCGTATTCCAGAGAATGCAATTTTAAGCCACGATCTATTTGAAGGCATTCATGGACGCACTGCCCTGATCAGCAACATTGTCCTATACGAGGACTTTCCGACAACCTATCAGCAATACGCTATGCGTCTTCATCGCTGGATACGAGGTGATTGGCAATTGCTTCCCTGGCTCGCTCCACGGGTTCCAAGTGAAACCAGCCAAAAACTTGATAATACTCTATCGCTTCTCGACCGTTGGAAGATATTGGACAACCTGCGTCGGAGCTTGACCCCACCAGCTCTGCTTTTGTTCTTTGTTGGTGGTTGGTTACTGTTGCCAGGCAGTGCTCTGCTATGGACGTTGCTGGCACTTGCAGCACCAGGCAGCTACCTGATCGGTGAGATATTTGCGGTACTTTCAGGAGGAATCAGGGAAGGGTTTGTCAGTGATACACTCCATCGATTTACCGAACGCGGCGGTCGTTGGTTCCTGACAATTACCTTTCTGGTTAGCGATACACTGATTGCCTTGGACGCCGTCATTAGAACACTTTGGCGACTATTTGTAACTCATCAAAATCTGCTCGAATGGAAATCGGCTGCCCATACTTTCGCAGAATCAGCCGGTGAGAACGTAAGATTATCGGCCTGGCAGATGATGTGGCCTTCAACCGTATTTGCCGCTTTGCTCACCCTAAACTTTGCACTCTATGACATCGCAACGCTGCTTCCTGCTGCACCAATCCTTGCACTTTGGCTGGCAGCGCCAGAAATTGCTGCTCTCGGCGCGCGCAAGAGACAGATCAGGCAGCAAAACCTGGATGATGACCAGAGAACGTTCCTACGGCGCATTGCGAGACGCACCTGGCATTTTTTTGAAACTTTTGCCGGACCTAACGATCACTGGCTTCCTCCAGACAACTTCCAAGAGGAACCCAATGGGGTTATTGCTCACCGCACATCTCCAACAAACATTGGAATGCTGCTCGTTTCAGCACTCTCTGCTAAAGACTTTGGCTTTATCACGACCGAAGACTTCTTGCTGCGTACGCGAAATACCCTGGACACCCTTGATCGGTTGGAGACTTACAAAGGACATATTCTCAATTGGTACGACACAAAAACGCTTGCGCCGCTTGAGCCACAATATGTTTCGACTGTCGACAGCGGAAATCTTGCAA
>JAHEJF010000154.1 GCA_024639025.1 Ahrensia sp.
GTCAACAAGTGCGAATGCTTTCATTCCCGGATGGTTGACTACATGTAGCAATGCAATGATGGGGCGCGGATGATGATGCGGCACAGATCTTGCCTGCTAAAATCAACCATACGCTCTGCTATTCTGTGCGGCTTGATTTCAATAATCGAGCCGCATTTTGCTTTTGCGGATATTATTGATCAAAACAAACCGCTCACCGAAAATTGTAACCCGGACTCAACCACCTTCTATGAAGCGAAATTGCGATACATTCACATCGCCAAATGTGCTGCCACCAAGACCGACTTGCCACCGCAATTGGCGATAGCCGTGATCGAAATCGAAAGCAACTTCAATCCAAATGCGCGCGGTGCGGCTGGGGAAGTTGGGCTGATGCAAGTTATGCCGCCAACCGCCAGATTGCTTGGGTTTTCGGGCAGTTTGGAGCAATTGAAGGACCCTGAGACAAATATTGATCAGGGCGTTCGATACCTTGCAGACGCCTATCGCCTGGCCAAGGGCGATCTTTGCACAACTGTGATGAAGTATCGAGCCGGACACGGTGAAAGTCGCTTTTCCGTGCGTTCGGTCGATTATTGCCGTAAAGCCAGGGCAATATTATCAAGAGAAGGCTATGAGGTCTCTGGCGTTTTACCCAAAGCGACATTTGGATTTACATCGTCATCGGGTGTTGGCTCCGGTAACAATTGTCTGCGGCGCAGTTTCAAGCCGGGCCCGGGTTATGGTCGCTGTATTGGCAACAGCTCAGTTTTCTCGAAATCAGCGATACGCTCTCGCCGTGCAATATTTCAATGATGATATCTATTCCCGAAAACATTTGATGGAATTTCGATGCGCAAATCTGCTCTTATCTTGATTTTGATACTCTTGGCTGGTTGCCAATCCACGACACAGACCAGCGATGTCTTGTCCCTGGATGATGGTGAATCAAGTAGTACGCCAATAGTTGCTGAATCAATAGGGAGTGCACCAACGACGGTGGGCTTTGTTCTATCATCCCTAAAAGGTGCAAACGGGCTGGCGATAAGAAATGGAGCCGTCTTAGCGCAGGAGCAATTGTCCGGTGACAAGCTCTCCCTCGCAATAGTCAATTCTTCATCGATAATATGGCCCGATGGAAAATCCATCACGTTGGTCGCCACATCCGGAAGCGCATCAACGGCTGCGCCTGAAGGCAGCATACCAGTCGCACTGGATAGCATACGCCCTCCTAGCGGTGGTTTTGCTTTTGTTGCAAGCCATTATGATAGCCTCGAGGCAGGTCTCAGACATGCAGCAGCAAAAGGTGGGCGGATAGTTATTGCGACTAATGAAGACGATATTGAGAGTTTGTCGCGAGTAAAGGCCAATCTGGGAGGCTTGGTTGATATTGTCACTTACGGCAGCCAGGAAAGCGCCGCGCAAACAGCGGCAAAGTTATCCTCCGGAGATCCAGTTGTCGCGATTGGGTTTTCTGGAAAAGATCGTAAAATTGTCGATATTGCGGGTGCACTAAGGCGCAGCAACCAACAAGTTGTGATTGTTGGTCACAAGGGCTGGACGGAAACTCTGATTGCAAATTCTGCACTGGAGGGTGCAATAATTGCCAGGCCAGATACAGCCAATTTTGGACTGATAGCCGAACGCTATCAAGCACGGTTTAATCAGCCTCTGACCAACGCAGCGATTGCTGGCTTTGACGTAATGGCGATTGCAGCCGGAATCATGCGCACGAGTGGCGAAAAAGCACTGAGTAGAGAAGCGCTTTTGGCACCATCCGGATTTCGTGGAGCGTCTGGCGCATTCCGATTTCGCCAAGACGGAACTTTCGAAAGACTATTCGAAATTGCTCAAGTCAAATCGGGAGCATTGGTGCGGATTGCTCCGGCTCCTAGCGGATTCTGAATTGTGAACTAAAGGAATGTTTTTCAGGTTTGCGAACCGACAAGCGTAGAATTCAACCGATCATTACTCTGCAACTAATGCCTGAAACTCAAGCTAAATTAACTAAAGTCGCGAAGAGAATCCCTGTTATTTTAGCGCAGGTAATTCTTTCCTGAGCGTCGACAGGGGTTTGTGGACAGATTGTAGCATTGGTTAAGCGAGAGCTTGGCCCATCTGTTGGCTCTGTCAGAGCAACTTAACGGTTTCGGTGGCGGTTCATAATTCTGTTGGATAGCTAGTAAAATCCCTTCAAGTAAATCAACACATCACCCGAAATTATCCGCCTGGCAGTGATGCAGTATGTTCGGTTTCCGCTTTCACTGCGAAATGAAATTCTGAATGCTGAGTGGTTCCACAGCAGCAAGCAAGCTCTGGTGGCCATCAATGTCTGGCTCAGACAATACAGCCAGATCAGGCCACATCATGCAGTCAACATCCGCCCACCAACTCTGGAAACGGCACTATCAGAGTAATATAACAATTACTTAGAAAGCGGTTCAACCAGCGCATGCAAAACTGCAAAAAGTAAGCAATATCAATGCCAGAAAAATCTCATTTTGCCTTGTGGCCCAAGCAATAATTTTAACTCTGACAGTACCCGCTATTCCCATCACGGATTTGATGAAGGCGACATGCAGTGTGAGATTCGCCTTGATTCAAATCACAGCCTGTGGCCCACCAGAGCAAGCTTCCACCGTGAGGCCCGGCTTTTGCTCGTTCAGACCAGTGACCTTGCATCGACCCGTCAGTTTCCGGTCGAAAAGCGCGCGTGCAAGAGGATTGATGAAGTGTTTCTCTATTCTGTTGCCGATTCCGCGGCCGCCTTCAAAGAAGTCTGTCGCGCACAGGCGCAAAAGAGCCTGGTACACGGTGGGATCCAGCTCAACCACAATCCCCCGCTCACGCTTGATCGTAGCCAATACGCGGTCCAGCATCGACTGGAAGATCAGGCGTGCAGCTTCACCGGACAGAAAGTCGAACACAACTATGTTTTGGCCGATGCGATTGAGGAGTTCAGGGCGTTGCAACTCATTTCGGAAATGCATTGCAACCGATTGACTGATCTTGCGCTCCAACTGCTCATGGCTGTCTGAAGGCAATGCATTCATGCCCTGGTTGGTTGTGCGGGATTTGGTCATTATTCCAATATTTGAGGTGAAAATAATGAGCGCCTCGGAGAAAAAAGCAGTCAATCCCCGCGCATCAGTCAATCGGCCCTCATCCAGAACCTGCAGAAAAATATCGAGTATTCTCGGATGCGCTTTTTCAACCTCGTCGAATAAGAATACGCTAAAGGGTCGCCGATGTGCTGCGTTTACAAGTTCGCCACCGCGCTCGTGGCCTGGATGGCCTGGCGGTGCGCCCAGAAGCCTTGTGATCGAGTTCTCCTCCATGAATTCCGACATATCGAACCGTTGGCAGGCAGCCTCGTCTCCAAACAGAAGTTCTGTCACTGCCTTGGCCAACTCTGTTTTGCCTACGCCAGTGGGGCCGGCCAGAAACATTACGCCTCTTGGTCGATTATGGCGCGATCCTGCTTGCTGGGCACCCGATAAACCCATTGCGGATCGCGCAAGAATGTCCATTGTGCGTTCAAGCGCATAGTCTTGACCCTTGATCCGCTTACTCAGTATCGCGTCCGCATTCTGCAAACGGTCGTGCAGGACACCCGACGCCCAGGGATTTCGTCGCATTCCGGTTCGGTAGATTCGAATGGCATCCGACAGCCTTTCCGTTTCAATGCCCTCGGCTCGCGCTACAGACATGACCGATCCCATGGCATTGAGGGTTTCCCCGTCACATTCGATCGCAAAATTTTGTAAATGCTCTGCTTCAGCTTCAGGTGGCCTATCCGGCGTCTTTGCATCAAGAGAGATTAATTGTGTTGCGTAGTGAAATCGGTCTTCTAGATTGGGCAGTTCTACGTGAATGTCACGTAACAGATCGTTGTCCACAGTGAACCATTCCGGAAGGTCTGCTAAGTGATCAACAATCCAGATCGTTACAAGATTTGTATTCTGGCTTGCTTGAAATCGTGTTTGCCGATCTATCTTCACAAAAAATGATTCATGCTCGGCTCTTGATTGCGCCGCCAAATGGGATGCGTAATCAACAACGAGCGCAACAGGTGCAGTGGCGCTATCTCTCAAGGTGTTACAGGCTGCTGCCAACTGCGACAAGGTCAGTTCTGGTGTGTCAAGTTGTACATGATGCGCGTGAAGCAATTTTGAAATTGTTTTGGCGTCTTGCCCGGAAACAGTAAGCCCTCCGACCAAATCGTGGTGGAGAACGGTTTTGATCCCGTGCGTTTGCAGAAGAGATGGGAGGATATGGCCGATACCAACAAAATTGAATCCACTGGTTTCCAATTTGGGAAAAACATCGCGGATATTTCCTGACAAAACCAAATGCGATGCGTAGTTCAGAGAAGAAGAGAATTCGTCAAACCAAGCAGGTGGCTGTTGCGAGGGAACGCTGTCAGCGAAATTTGGCGCCTTTTTGATCTTATCTTTTTGCACTCGAGCTGCCATCCCAACGACAATACAGAAAATCTGTGAAACAAGGAAATCTTGGCCTACCGCCAGAACCATCGCTTTGACCTGCATCAATCTTAGTAGGCGCTGTATCAAGTCGAAAACGGAATGAACTGGCAATGTTTTGCAGTGTCTATGTGGGCCTCCTACGAGAAAACCGTATTTGGCCAGCGGTGGCGCGCAGTCGGCGGCAATGAAGAGGTCTTGCGACTCGCGGCCCAAAGGTCCTTTTCTATTCGAATGAGTCTGGCAGCCCCGTTATGCGGACACTTCGGCAGCCCCTGAAATTGGAAACACTACAATCGAAAATCAAATGGCCAAGTTACTGCGTTCATCAGACTTCAATTGCCGTGTGGGTTTTTGGCACGGTCCTCAGCTAAGGCTAGTCATTCAGGCTTCATCCCAATAATTTCGAAGTGCATTTTCTGCAAACTCGGCAAGATCTCGGTTATTACCAAAATAGTTCAGAAACTTTTTGACGACGCTTTTTTGTTCTCTTGTAAGAAGTTCGAACTTTGATTTTCTGAATTCGTGTAGCATTTCCAGTTCGGTGCCCGGATCAAGAGAAATCAAGAAAGCCTCCGAAACATATTCGATGCTATCGGGATTTCTCAGAGCCCAGATCAGATAGGCTGGTAAGTAGTAACGATAGGCCTTGGGGCTGAATGCGCCTGGCGCCGCATAATTGTATACGATCATCGCATCATCCATGTCTTGCCAAGCAACACCACCATAGAACTGCTGAATATCCACATCATCACGGCAATCTGGATGAAGCAATTGTTCATCTGTCGGTGGCGATCGGTCGTCAAATGCGAGACGAATGTCTGCTTCTAAACTCTCAATTGGATCGCTTGTCTTGTTCATTTGATTTGCAACGGTTCATAGGGCAAGAAATGCTAGGTAAGTTTAGTAAGAAATGGTGCGGATGTCATGGCAGGGACGGAAGATCAGACCTTCAACGACGTAAGGCATACATTTCATGATGACTCCATTTATGGGCTCAAATTTGTTGGACCCGATCCAGACAACCATGATTGGACAAGCGAACTGCATTTGGACATTGATCATATCGTTGAGTGGATCAAAGCAGATAATGGCAGGTTTAGGTTTCGAATATCTCAAGCATTACTGGTGTTTGAAAGTGTCTCGAACTTGCATGTGTCCATTGCTTTCTCCAACACCAATATCTTCCCACTTCCCATAGACAGCATCCTAAGATCCAGCCAACCGGTTGTTGCCAGAG
>JAHEJF010000155.1 GCA_024639025.1 Ahrensia sp.
TGGAGAAGGCCACCACGTGACCGGCGCCAGATTTACGTTGGATGAATTTCGTCATCGTGCGTGGCAAACGCAAGGTGATGTGCCACAGGTTGAAACCGGCGATTTTCAGTTCAATCCGGATCTTGAGGATTTGATACGCCAAAATGCGCAGCGCGAAGCGGCGGTCCTTATCGGTGTGCTTGAGGGCAAGAATGGCCCAAGCGTTTTGTTGACCGAACGTACTGAGACTTTGCGTTCGCACTCCGGGCAGGTCGCCTTTCCGGGCGGACGGGTGGACGCCACCGACAGAACCTATGCAGAAACAGCTTTGCGTGAATGCGAAGAAGAGGTCGGTATTGGCGGTGATCACCTGGAGATTGTCGGTGAGATGCCTATATATTTTTCTGGTTCGGGATACCGGATACACCCTGTACTGGCGGTCATTACAGGCGATTATCAACTCCGTGCCAATGAGCTGGAAGTCGCTTCGATTTTTGATGTGCCATTGTCATTTCTGATGAATGAGGCCAACCACCGCAAAAACAGTCGACAATGGCAGGGAAAAACACGTTATTTCTACGAAATGCCCTATCAGAACCGCCATATTTGGGGGGTAACGGCTGGCATTTTGCGCGTGATGTATGAAAGGCTCTACAGGTGAAGACTGAAAAGACCATATCTCCTGATTGGCTGAGCGATCCTGCTGTGGTGCGCCTTTTCGACATTCTCGAACAGGGCGATGAACATGCGCGCATTGTCGGTGGCGCTGTTCGCAATCATTTGATCGGGGTCGCACTAAAGAGCGATGTGGACTTTGCCGTGACCACGACGCCCGAAGAGACCTCGGCCAGGCTTAAAGCTGCAGGCATCAGGGTCGTTCCAACCGGGATCGAACACGGGACCATATTGGCGATAATCGATGATATTGGATATGAAATCACCACTTTGCGCAAGGATTTGGAAACCGATGGGCGCCGTGCAATCGTGGCATTCGGCACTGATTTTGCCGAGGATGCCAACAGGCGCGACTTCACGATGAATGCGCTTTATGTCGACCGCCATGGTTGTATTTACGATTATGTTGAGGGGCTTGCGGATGTTGAGACCATGCGCGTGCGGTTTATTGGCGACGCAGAGCAACGTATCCGGGAAGACTATTTGCGAATCCTGCGATTTTTCCGATTTTTTGCCTGGTATGGCCAGCACCGCCCTGATGCCGACGGCCTGAAGGCCAGCATGCGGCTCAAAGACGGTCTCAAGACGCTTTCAGCAGAGCGGATCTGGGCAGAAATACAAAAACTATTCTTAGCCCCTGATCCCTCGCGGGCGCTTTTGTGGATGCGCCAGGTGGGGGTTCTGAGCCAATTGCTGCCCGAGAGCGAAAAGTGGGGTATCGACGCTTTTCCGGCACTTATGCGCGCGGAAGACGAGCATGGATGGCGCGTCGACCCGATCGTGCGCTTGATGTCCATCGTGCCCAAAAGGCTGGACAGCGTAAACGATATTGCTGCGCGTTGGCGCCTGTCCAATGCAGATCGCGATCGCATGCGCGCGTGGTCGAACCTGTCAGCTCAATTGCCAAAAAATGATGCGGTGCTGCGTGCGTTGGCCTATCGCCACACCAAGCAAGCAACCGTCGATGGGTTGGTTGTGCAAACCGCCATGCAGAATGATCCGGAGCTGGCAGAATTTGCTGAACGTCTTGAGACGTGGACAGTACCGGACATGCCGGTCAAAGGCGCAGATTTGATCAAGCAAGGCTTTGAAAAAGGACCTGCACTTGGGGCCAAGCTAAAAGAACTTGAAGAAAAGTGGATTGAAAGCGATTTTCGCTTGGAGCACGGCGAGTTGATGGCGCTGATTTGACGGCAGTGCGGGCGCACAACTTCGCCCGACTCTGTCCGCCTTTGATGGAATCGCGGTTCCCGGATTAATCCAATATTATCAATGCCAAATCCGTGCCAGCGTTTCAGCTGAAGACTGAAACGCTCTAGCCGATCAGGCTGCGCGCTCTTCCTTGATGCGCTTTTTGATCTCGACGACCATGTTTGGCCGCACAATTTTCTCCTCGTGCGCTGTACGCAGGTGTTCTGCGACACGGCGAACAATTTCCGCATCTTCTTCTGCACGGGTGTGCCATTCGCAACCTGGAACAAGGCTACTGCATTGGAATGTCTTCATCATTGACCCTCCTTCTTGATTAAATCAGCAGTACAGAAAATATCGGCGACTTTATGCCGATTCGTCAATTCTTACCGAAACCGGATCGCCTCGTCGGACGATGCCGGGATCGATAACTTCGGCGGTTATTCCGCCATGGCCGCGGACGGCATTGTAGCCACCGGGGCCAAATTCTTCTTCCATGCGGGAGCAGGGCGCGCAGATGCCAGTGCCCATCAAAATCGCCGTGCCGATTTGAAATTGGCGATCCTTGAACGCCAGCAAATTGACTCCAGAAACAACAATATTCCGGCGCAAGCGGCCAGGGTTGAGAGTGTCTTGGCCCAGAATTGACGCCATTGCAGGCAGATGCTCAGCCTGGATCAGCGTAACGGCCCGTTTGCCAGGCTTGCTGCGATGGTCACCTTCAAGGCCATTTAGTGTAATTTTGACATCGTCAAGTTCTTTGAGGTTGGTTCGTCGTGCGGGCCTTATACCTATCCAATCCACCCGGCCAGGGCGCGGAAACTGTGCCAACAACTCGGCCATTGTCAG
This sequence comes from Ahrensia sp., assembly GCA_024639025.1. Taxonomy (GTDB): domain Bacteria; phylum Pseudomonadota; class Alphaproteobacteria; order Rhizobiales; family Rhizobiaceae; genus Ahrensia. Next base: position 2,695 of record JAHEJF010000155.1, read on the forward strand.
ACTTACGGCCATTTGACCGCTGGCGGCATGGAACTGAGGATCGAATCAACATTGCCACCGGTTTTCAGGCCAAACATCGTGCCACGGTCATAGAGCAGGTTGAACTCGACATAGCGGCCGCGACGGACCAATTGCTCCTCCCGGTCAGCTTCAGTCCAGTTGGTGTTGAAATTGCGTCTGACCAAATGCGGATAGACAACTGCAAATGTGCGGCCAAGATCCCGGATAAAGGCAAAATCGGCGTCCCAACCGCCTTGATCTTCATTGCTGTGGTGCCAGTCGCAGAAAACACCGCCTATGCCGCGATGCTCCTTGCGGTGGGGAAGATAGAAATAGTCGTCGCACCACTTCTTGTATTTCTCGTAATCGGCAACTGCGTGTTTCTCGCAGGTCAACTCAAAACTTTTGTGAAATGCCTGGGAATCCGGATCATCCTGAGTGCGTCGCCGGTCGAGAACAGGCGTCAGATCAGCCCCACCACCAAACCACCATGACGAGGTGACCACCATGCGGGTGTTCATGTGGACGGCAGGAACGTTCGGGTTTTGCGGGTGTGCGATCAGGGAGATGCCCGATGCCCAAAACGACGGATCTTCCTGAGCGCCCGGTATTTGTCTGCGCATCTCCTCTGAAAATTCGCCATAGACCGTTGACGTGTGCACGCCGACCTTTTCAAACACGCGGCCATTCATCATGGACATGACGCCGCCGCCGCCCTTGCCCTCATCGCGCAGCCATTGTTTTTGTTCAAATTGTCCGGGTGAGTATTCTGAGAAGGGACCAGTGAGTTCGTTTTCCAGAGCTTCATAATCGGCGCAGATTCGGTCTCGCAGCTCCTCAAACCAGGCCTTGGCTGCAGCTTTCTTGTCCTCGATGTCTGCGGGCATATCCTTCGGTAGGTTGGGCCGTTCTTGCATGCCGCCTTGCTTCCTGCTTGTTCAACTTTCCGGATCACTGCATGACTTGCTAGCGTGGGGGAACCGATTTGCCAAGCGGCGGAGGTCTTGCCCGACGGGTTATGCACGAAAAGCGATTGTCTTTTTGAACTTTATCGGGTTACCCTGATTGCCACACTCTGTTGAGAGCACTGGGTGGACCAGACTATGCCGACGCCAAAAATTCCTCGGGACAAAGTAGCTGCCAATTTGGCAAGGAGCCGCAATGCCGCGGCAGATTCAGTCTTCGTTCGCCAAACGTATCGCCAGCAACGCGAACAGGCACGGGCTACGGCACGAAAATGGTTCAAGGACTATCCCAAAGCTGCTTATTGGACCCAGGTCGAAAGCTGGCGCCTGCTGGATGGCGACATGGTGGAGTTCACCATGCGTCGGCTGCCCAGCGCTGATTAGAGATTACGTCCATGAGTATTGAATGTCGCCGTGCAATCAGCGCCGATGAACTGGCTGAGTGCATGTCTATCAGAGATGCGGTTTTTGTTGCTGAGCAGAATGTGCCACCGGAATTGGAACGGGACGGGTTGGACGATGATTGCCTTCATTATTTGGTCTGCATGGATGGTGCGATCATCGGCACCGCTCGTGTTATGGTAATGGCCGATTTGTTCAAGTTTCAGCGTGTGGCGGTGATGCCAGCAGCACGGGGCGCCGGAGTTGGCGGCAAGCTGATGGCATTCATGATGGCGGATTTGGCGCAGCGCGATGACGCGGGGGCCAAGCATTTTTTTCTGTCCAGCCAGATGGATGCTGTGCCGTTTTATCAGCGGCTGGGCTTTGAGGTGTGCTCGGATATTTATCTTGATGCGGGCATCGAGCATCGGGATATGAAGCGGCCGATTGCAGCTTCGACATGATGTGATCATTCCTCCAATATGAAGCGCGCACCGCATCGGTGCTGACCGAATTGCTTGGTTGGAAAGTGCCTTGGTCTGGTGAAACGCCAGGCTGGGGACGCAGCATACATGTTGTCACAGATGAAGAGTATGTTGCACTGTTCTCACCTGCCAATGGCGCCAAAACTGCACAAATCAGCAAACAACGTGTTGGCAATCTCAACCATATCGGTGTGGTGGTCAGTGATTTGGATGCGGTTGAGCAGCGCGTAAAAAATGCCGGCTTTGAACCCTATTCGCATGCGGACTACGAGCCTGGCAGACGCTTTTATTTTGAAGATGAGAACGGTGTGGAGTTCGAAGTGGTCAATTATGACTGACGCAGCTGCCGAACGGATTCGCCTGCGACCATTGCAACAGACAGGGCCAGATTTAGACTGCGTGCGCCTTGTTGCATCGCAATGGTCAGCCGTTCGTCGCAGCTGTCGTGCACGGATTCAGGCACGCCCGCACTTTCGCGCCCGAACAACAGAACATCATCGTGCCTGAATTCAAAGTCGGTGTAGTTTCTGTCGGTCTTGGTGGTCAGCAAAATCAAGCGACGTTGCCCTGCAATGCGCCATTCATTGAATGCCTGCCAATCCAGGTGGCGGGTCAGCGCCGCCATTTCCAGATAGTCCATGCCTGCGCGTTTGAGATTGCGGTCGGACAGATCGAAACCGGCTGGTTCGATTATATGTATTGCGGCGCCGATACACGCCCCCAGCCTCAATATCGTGCCCGTGTTTCCGGCAATATCGGGTTGGTACAGAGCGATGTGGCAGCTGGATTTTACAGACATGATGCGCTGGTCCGGAGTCGTGTTGCCAAATTGTCGCACCCCATTGGTGTTTCCGCAGACAGGAAATTTGTGACTTGAGGAATCAAACCCATGAGCGTATCCCGCCATCGTGCTTATCGCACATATCTATCGTCACGCTAGTCAAAGGAGAGAGTGATGGACATCATAATCCGGTTTATTCGCCTTCTCCCTGGGTCGTCGAATGGCATTGCCACGATCTCCTGGACCGGAGTCGCCCCCTACTAGCGTGCGGTTTTAAGCAACAAAACAAGTCTTTTAGCCGCCAGTTTGTGTTCTCAAACGGATTTACGGCTATGAATATTTATCAAGACTTTGTGCTGTT
>JAHEJF010000156.1 GCA_024639025.1 Ahrensia sp.
TTTTCAATTGCGCGTGCCCGCATTAGAACGTGCCAATGTGCTTGACCTGTTTGGCGTGTAAAAGCCGCGGGCGCAGTCAATACGTTGGCGCCGGCAAGTGCTTGCTGCCGAAACAGGTCCGGAAAACGAATATCATAGCAAATCCCGAGTCCAAGCTGCATGTCTTCGACACCAACAACCCGCGCTTCACTTCCCGCGGCATAGATCGCAGATTCACGCCAGCTTTCGCCATTATCCAGGTCCACATCGAACATGTGGATCTTGTCATAAAATGCGACACGTTCGCCAGATGGCGAGAACAGGGCAGCGCGATTGGCAATCTTACCGTCCTCACGCAAAATTGGTGTCGAACCGATGTGTAGCCATATGCCGAGCCCAGAGGCGAGCGCTGAAGCTGCCTTGAACGTAGGGTCATCGTCGTCGAACTTTACTGCCTCCAAAAGAGCAGCGCGTCGCTTCTGCAGCAGACCGGTCATTTCAGGCGTCTGTATATATTTTGCGCCTGATCCTGCGGCCTGCCGCACCAAGTCGGACATTGCAGCAATGTTGGTCTCAGCTGTTACACCGGACCGCATTTGTACAACAGCACAACGCATATCAAGCCGCTAACATTTGATCGAGTTTTCCTGCTCGCTCGAGCGCGAAAAGGTCATCACAACCGCCGATATGAATGTCGCCGATGAAGATCTGCGGAAAGGTGGTTCCGCCATTGGATTTTTGGATCATTTCCTTTTTCAACTGCGGATTAAAAGTCGCGTCAAATTCATTCACCGCAGCCTGCTTTTTGCTCAGCAAGTTCTTAGCTGCCGAGCAAAATCCACACATCTTGCGTGTATAAATCGTCACATTCGCCATAATAGATCCTCTTTGACTCAACGGATATATATGTTTTTTCAGAGCAATCGCAAACAAATGCACATAAGTGTGATCAAGAATTTGAGCGCGTGGAGGCCACGAAACCGGGAACAACTTGGCTGAATGTCAACATGTTAACTTGCTCGGCACCGGCTTTCAGAAGCGCCTTGCTTGCAGCGTTTGCAGTTGCTCCGGTGGTCAACACATCATCAATCAGCAATATTCGCCTTCCCGAGATGCTGATTTGCGAATGAACAGGTACCTTGAACGCGCCGCGAACATTTTCAGTTCGCTGGTTTCTGGTCAATCCAACCTGCTGTTCGGTGGCTTTGGAGCGGACCAAATTATCGGGCAAAAAAGGCATGCCGGTTTTGCTTGCGATGGCACGGCCCAACTCTGCTGATTGATTGTAGCGCCGGATGAAATAGCGGCCCCGGTGCAATGGTACGGGTATGATAATGTCAGAGTTTGCAATAAGCTGGTTGCCTGCTCGGATCATCCAGTTGGCCATCCAGGGTGCAAGATCGGTGCGGTCACCGTATTTGAGCCTTGTCACGAGTTGACGGGCAATATCGATGTGGATGGTGGCCGAACGCGCGCGCGCGAATTGGGGTGGGTCGGCAAGGGCCTGTGCGCTTACCAAGCCGGCGCCAAAGTCCAAGCCAAACGGTGTGCCCATGATCTCACAAACCGGCTGTTCAATGAAATGCAAGCTAGACCAGCAGTTGGCGCACAGTGTCCCTTGCGCAGACACAAAGCCATTGCAAGACAAGCACGTATCAGGAAAGAATGTTTCAACTGTGCGCTTTGTGGCATTTTGCGCCCAGCTGACAATTTGCTGTTTCAATTCCAACCCGACCCCAGTAAGTCCAATTCCATGACTGTTCGTGACATTATCGACAAAAGGGCGCTTGAGGCAATTGTGGCGCGCACAAAACGGTCTTCTGCAAGGGCAGAATTTTTGCTGGAGCGGATATGTTTGGACCTTGAGGAAAGACTTGAGACGCACACACGGAAATTCGCCAGCAAGGCGCTCATTTCACCGTGGTCGGACCATGATGGCTTTCAATTTCTTGATGCTGACACTTTTTCGGATTCCGTCTGGCTAGATGAGAGATTTGTTGTTCAGCCAGAAAGCTTTGAACTGGTCGTGGATGCGGTCAACCTCCATCGGATTAATGATGTACCCGGCATGCTGGTTCAATACAAGAGAGCGTTGAAACCAGACGGATTATTCATTGCCTGTGTGCCTGGCGGCGACACTCTGACCGAATTGCGTCAGAGCCTGACTCATGCCGAATCCGAACTATATGGCGGTGTACATCCTCGCGTTCTGCCGTTCATGGATGTTCGTGATGCGGGCGCTTTGCTTCAACGCGCAGGGTTTGCTTTGCCGGTGGCCGATGTTGACAGTGTTGTGGTGCGCTATGATACCATGTTTGATTTGATGCTTGATATTCGAGCAATGGGTGAAACAAGCCCGCTAGCAGACCGACCCAAGCACTTGTCGACGGCCAAGCTATTTGAGCGGGCTGCAATTCATTACGCGGAAAACTTCAGCGATCCGGATGGCCGCGTTCGCGCCACCTTCTCGTTTGTGTGGATGTCGGGTTGGGCGCCAGACGCATCTCAGCAAAAGCCGCTTAAGCCCGGTTCTGCAACGCATAGCCTCGCAGAGGCCTTAAAGGATGGAAATCAGGAAGGTTAGACAACGCTCGACGATGAAATATGGGCTGCATCGGGTTTTGAGACGGCACCCGATGCTTAATCCTATGCATGCAGTTCAAGAAAAGGTAGGAACCTTCTAATTCAAGGCCTGCTGGATCTCGGAATTATTGTCGGAGAAAAGGAACTCGATTGCATCAAATGCAAGCCCGATACCACCCACTACGACAAGTGACAGCATGGTGGCGATTAGCCCGTACTCGACGGCCGTGGCTCCACTGGAGTCACGGAGAAAGTCAGTAACCAAGTCAGATAAACGAACTTGTCCTGTTTGGTGTAATATCAAAGCGCTGCCCACTTCTTTTCACCGAAAAAACTCACATATTCTAAGGGTTGTGAGGTTTGACGTTATCCACTGACTGCCGAATCGACGCTGGTAGCGACACCATCGAACTTGGCGTTGAGTGCTGATCCAAGCGAAGTCGCACCGACAATTATCGCAATTGAGATCAAGGTTCCAATGAGACCATATTCGATTGCCGTGGCTCCGCTCTCATCTCGTAAAAATGACTTTATCATGCGAGTTCTCCTTTGGTGCCCGATCGTAAAGGGCAAAGGTTAACAGCGACCAGCCAAAACCTTAACGAACAATAGTGTTATGATTTCTGGTTATGTCGCCGTTATCAAACGCGGTGAACAATTCGCTAATCAGCAATCACCAACCGCTGTACCGTTAGACCGCAAAATACATTTGGAAGACGGGTCCGATTGCAACACCGAACGGCGGATAACATAGGTTTCTCCCGTCCTGTTGGGTGTGCTGGCAGTGGTAATCGGGTCCACGCTAAAATTGGCAAAGAGTCGATCATCTGAATCCCGATTGAGTAATGGGGTTAGTATCAGCCCCATTGCTATGGCCAGACCACCAAAAAGCAGTGCGATACGCAAAGCGCCGCTGCCCGCTTCCGCCAGACCAGAAGACTGCGGTTTGCGAATTTTCGCCCATTCTGATTCGTCACTCATCGTCTTACCCCAAGTTACCCATTTTGCGGTGAACGCAATTTTCATCGGGTTCAAAGTGACATTTTTACATAAATGATTGATTAACAACGTTTGAAATTGGTCAGAGCAAGTCCTGCAAAGCCGGAATCAAAGGTTCATCAGCTGCGGGCATCGGATAGTCACGCAACTGGCTTGCGCGGACCCATTTTAATCTCTGGCCTTCTTTTGGTACCGGAATTCCCTCAAATTTGCGGCAAATGAACAGCGGCATCATGAGATGAAATTCTTCATAGGAATGACTGGCAAATGTGAGCGGCGCCAAGCAATCCGCTTGCGTGACTATGCCAAGCTCTTCCTTCAGTTCCCTGATCAGGCTTTCTTCCGGGATTTCTCCTGTTTCAATTTTGCCGCCAGGGAATTCCCAAAGTCCAGCCATTGACTTGCCTTCCGGTCGCTGAGCCAACAACACCCTGTTGTCGGCATCAATCAGCGCACAAGCCACGACAATCATTATATTGGACATCGGCTTAGTCTTTTTTGATGCGATAGGTGTAGGAGTATACTGTTTCAAATCCTAGGCGTGAATACAGCTCATTGGCGCTGGCATTGGCTTTTTCCACCTGAAGCCAACCTGATTTCGCTCCCTGGTGTTTTGCCCACCTTAAAGCGGTACGCACGATGGACCGACCATAGCCGCGACCCTGGCAATCAGGCCGGACGCCAATATCAAACAAGCCAGCCAAATCATTGTCGTGAACGCAAAGCGCGCAGGCCACGGGCCCCTTTTCATCCTCCATGATGAAAAGTCCGCTCGGTGGTCTGATTGATTCCAGGACTTCGGTCAGTCCAGGTTTGTGTTCGGGATCTTCCATGCGAATAGCAATTGAAGAATTGACAAATCGACCAATGTCCCTGCCTGGCAATTGATCAATACCGCTATCCAAATCCATGGAATCGAGCGACGAGATCATGACATTGGTCTCTCCCGCGCTTTGCCAGCCGCGCGCATCAAAATAGGCTTCGAGTTGATTTGGCGCCAAGGGTGACAATCTGAAGGTCAGTGGCCGGCTGTAGGATTCAAACCTGTGCTCCATGCGCGCAATGCGCGGCTCCATGTCTCGATGGTCGGCAGGATCGAGGGGGTTGACCGAATTGAGACGTCGCGATGGATGGCTGGCGGTCAGTCTTATTGCCCAACTGCCGTCATAATGAACAGAGGCTGCGGGCCAGGCCCGAAACCCCACGGCCTCCAGACGTCTTACAAGCGCAAGTTCAGGCAATTCTCAGCTCCTGTAGTCGCCATTGATGGCAACATATTCCTTCGTCAAATCGCAACCCCAAGCAGTGAAACTTGATTGTCCAAGGCCCAATTCGATACCGATTACAATCTCATCCTGCTTCATGTATTGAGCGCATTGGGCCTCACTGTAATCTTCTGCGCGTTCGCCTTCTTCCGCAACCACAATATCGCCGAAGCGGATTTTCAAACGATCGCGATCTGCCGTCTGACCGGCTTTGCCCACTGCCATCACGATCCGGCCCCAATTGGCATCCTCACCAGCGAGTGCTGTTTTGACAAGCGGTGAATTTGCTACAGACATTGCAATCGCTTTGGCTGCGGAGTCGGAAGTTGCGCCGCTCACTTCAATTCGCATGATCTTTCGGATGCCTTCGCCGTCTCGGATGAGAAGCATAGCCAATTCATGCATGACTTCGCTGAAAGCATCGCAAAATGCGTTCAGTTCAGAGTCTTCAGCATTCACAAATTTCGGCTCACCGGTCGCAAATGCCAGAAGCGTGTCGGATGTTGACGTATCGCCATCAACGGTAATTGCATTGAATGAGCGTTGCACGGTCCTGTCCAACAGCGATTGCAAAATATTGGCAGAAACGGGCGCATCGGTGACGATGTAGGCCAGCATGGTTGCCATGTCCGGCGCAATCATGCCCGCACCCTTGGTTATCCCGTTGATGGCGTATTGTTGATCGCCTATCTGAATGGTCCTGGTGGCAAGTTTGGGATAGGTGTCCGTCGTCATGATGGCGCTTGCTGCTGCAGACCACTGGTCTGGCTTCGCGACAGCCGCCAGCTTTTCGATCTGGCCTTCGAACTTGTCTGCGTCCAGAGGTTCGCCAATTACTCC
>JAHEJF010000157.1 GCA_024639025.1 Ahrensia sp.
GTCGGAATAGACAAGCTCCCACAACAGTTCGATCAGATGAAGGCGCTGCTCTTTCTCAAGATTGCGCATCAGAGAACTTGTGAAACGATAAAGGTCCACCGCTTCATCACATGCGGTTTTTGCCGCAGCCAGCAACGCGCGCAGTTCATTGCCTTCAACCTCGTTCTCAGAGCGGACAAGTTTCTCCAGGCGCTCTGTTTCAACTTCGCGCATCACACCATCTGCATGAACGACATGATACATCAGCGCCGCCGCACTCAAGCGCACGTCATCAGGAGAAATTCCGTCTTGCTTCTCCGTTTCCCCATCAGTGAGCGAGGAGATGAAGTTTATGATCTGATCAAACATGAACTATGTCACTTAGCGCTTTGTTCTTTGATTATCCAGAGCGTTTCAGTCTTCAGCGGAAACGCTGGCGCGAATTTGGGCATTAAGAGTATTGGATCAATCCGGGTGCCGCGAATCCATCAAGGGTTGACAAAGTCTAGAACAAACGGAACCGTTTTTCTGCAGGCTGTTCTTCGGCTGGTTCAACACCTGGATCATCAGGGATCGGCGCCTTGATTTCCTCTTCCTCCTGTTCCCCGGCATTTTGACCATCAACTGCAACAGTTGCTGCTTCTGTTTGAGCTTCCTCTGATGATGGCTCTTCTTTAGTCTCAGCCTTCTTTGTCTCGTCCACAGGCTGCAAGTCATCACCTGTTTTGGCAACCGCGGACTCCTGGTCCGACTTCTCATCGAGATGTCCGTTCGCTGTCACCGTAATCGTTTTAACCTCGTGGGTTTCAATTGATCCCGATCCATCTTCATCAGCTTTGTCTGATTTGCCAACCTCCACCACAATCACTTCGTGATCGGCGGCAATATCGGCAACTTTTTCATCGATTGTCTGTTCAGCCCGTGGAGCCGCTAATCCCGCTTCCATTGGATCGAGATCATTTTCAATCATGGCACCGCCAATGCGCTCGACAGGAACCTTCCATTCAAACGCATCAATCTTGCCCGTTGTGGGAGAGAACGGCGCCCACTTTTCAGAGACATAACCATCCGAAGTCCACGCAGGGTCGCGTTGCGCTCGTACGGCTCTCGACAACCATTCCCTGACCTTGCCCTGATCGCCGGTCTCCGCATCTTCAATATCGGCCATCAACATATAGGCGCTCTCGCGCGGGTCGTTCCGTAGCACGGCCGCGACTGCCTTGCGGGCCGACTTGAACTCGGTCGCCTCCATCGCCATTTGACCAACAATCAAACTCGACTCGGTGTTATTTGGTTTAAGCTCCTCCAGCCTTTGAGCGCGCTTGAGCCGGTCCAAAGCTGAATCGCCGGGGCGCGCATTCACATAGGCCAGCGCAACCTCAGGGTGGGGCTGCTTGCGCCAAGTCGTTTCCAGCACTTTCACACCACGCCGGGTTTCATTCAGGCGAAAGGCAGCCTCAGCAGCCACAACAGCTGCCGGTGCAAAGTCAGGTGCAAACTTATGCGCTTCAAGCCCTGCAGATTTGGCCTTTGCCGGATCCGTTTCCGCATTGGCCTGGGCCAGCGCGGTCAGCAATACAGCACGTTTCCTGTTGGCTTCTTCCTTGGTGATCTGCTTGGTACTTTTTTGCTTGTCCAGCAACCGTATCGCGCCATCCCAATCGCCATCAGCTGTTTTCAGATCCAATGCCGCCTTGCTCGCCCAATTGAGCTGCGGGGCCAGTTCAACAGCTTTTTCGGCATAGTGACGCTGGGCATCCTTCTCGCCCAGCCGCTGAGCTTCCATATACAAACCGCGCAGACCCAAGATGCGCGTTTCTGGATCTTCCAGCATGTTCTCAAACTTTTTGCGGGCCGTGGCATGATCGCCTTCGAGCATGGTCGCCTGCGCATCCAGAAGATGCAGCAATGGCTCGGTGGTTGAATCAAGCAGACCGCCGGCCTGCTTTAGCATTTTGCGGGCCGACGCACTGTCGCCAGCACCAGCGGCAATAATGCCGGTGGATAGTGATTGATAACCACGATCCCTGCGTCGGGCACGGAAAAACCTTTGCACGCGCTGAGGCGATGTAAACACAACCTTGAAGATCCACCAGATCAACATTGTGACAACTATGGCCGCCACGATTGCGACGCCGGCAACCATCAGCGGCACTGTTACTGCCCGGTTATCGATTGTGAGCACAACTTCGCCCGGCACATCAGCCAGCCAGGCAAAACCCAAACCAAGGGCGAAGACAATCAGAACAAAGACTAATACACGAATCATTGATGCTTCCCTCCCTAGTTCGATGCCGCGGCAGCCATGGCTCCGCTCAGCGCGTTGGACACCAGCGCGTCAACTGTCTGTCGTGCGCGCAAACTCTCCGCAAAGTCTGCCGATGCCTCCTTGGCTGCATCGGGCAAATTCTCCCACTCGACCAAAGCCGCAGCTAGGTCGCTGTCCTTGAGCCGTGCTTCGATCCGTGCTGCAATTTGATCCGGTGAATCGCCCTCGACATCGCCAACAGTGCGAACCTGGACAAGCGAGCGGGCGCTCGCCATCAATCGGTCTGCAACCCCTGCGTTTTCATCAAGTCCATCTCCCACGGCAATGATCCGATTGTGAACCGCAGGAAACTGATCCGACAACTGGCTGATCGTCGCGACACCCGATGCAGCATAATTGCGCAGGGTCTCGACAATCTCGCCATCTCCGGCCACGCTCGCATAAGCTTCCAACTCGGTCATGAATGATCCGCCGCGATCGATCGCAGATTTCAGACCGGCAGAAGCAATCGCTGCAGCGACATTGGCGCCCGATGAGCGAGATTCAATCTGCTCAGCCATTCCGGCAAGTTTTTCTTCAAGCGATGCGATTTGCTCAACGACCGTTCCTTGCAACGTCGCCAAATTCCCCGTCTGAGCCGCAAGATCCGATTGAAGTGATTCAACCATTGACTGGATTTCCGGCGAGACCTGGTCACCATTGGCGGAAACCGCTGCCAAAGCACCTTCTACTTCTGCAATCCGTGTGGCGAGCGTTTCAAGCCCCGCATTTTCGCCTGCAGCGCCTGCAGAAATACTGGCTTCAATCTCACCGACTTTTCCATCCAGAGATTGGAGCGCCTGTTCTATTGTGCTGGTTCTTTCAATCGCTTCTTGTGATGAGCCGAGCGCAGCGTCGATAGACGATTGAGCCTGATCAGAGATGGCAGCGCCTTCGCTCTCCTGCAAAGCGATGATTTGCGCTTTCAAGCCATCTATTTCGCTTTGCACCGGACTAAGATCAACCTGCTCGACCGGAGCAGGTTCTGGACCCATGCTCGGCAACACACCCACCCATTGCAAACCTGCTCCTCCGATCAGTGCTATCAGACCGCCAATAATGCCGCCTGTAAGGCTCGACATGCCAGTGTTAGAAGCGGCTTTAGGTGGAGTCGGCCTGGATGACCCTCCTGCTGGTTTGCTTTCAGACTTGGGCAGGTCCTTCTTGGCTGATTCACCTCCCGTGGTGCTTTTTGCTTGATTGCTTTGAGACGTCTCTTCGGGCTTTTTGGTATCGACACCAGATGTCGACTTCGCACCGGAACTGGCATCATTCTTCGGCTTTGCCTCAGACACCTTCTCGGCCTCCAGGTCAATCGTCACGGGCTTGCGGGTTGTGCGGGAACTTCGGGGTTTGGCTGACCGGGCCATGCTTGCCTCCACTCTTCGCGCGCAAGCCGAAACACAATGTCAGAGGATTGAACATGCACGCTGAATAATTGAACTGAATTTTTGTAGCACAGCCAATTCAAACCGAAAGCTGGATCTTCCAAAATTCTTTCTAATTCAGATCAAAATATTCGCACACCGCCCTGATGACGGCTTCTTCGCGTGGTGCTTCCGCCACAAAGCTACATTCCTGAATGGCCGGCGAAAGCTTCTCCTTGGCGCGTTTCGACACACAGAAAACGCGTGGATATTCAGGCACTTCGACACCAAGATCAGCGGTCATCAACGTGTTGTAGATCATCGCAGAAACACTGGAATACAACAGCACCGCATCCACTTTATGAGAATTGAAGACGGACTGAAAAATATAAGTTAATTGACTGACTTTTTTGGTTTTGTATGTTTCGATTATAGCGAGTCGAATATCGGCGTCATCCAGAGCGTCCTCGATATCTCGGGTTCTTGTTTCACCACACAAGTAGAGCACATGATTGCCGGCGCTCAACTCTTGGAGGGCGAGCGCAGCAAGGTCTTTGGCATTACCATCTGCAGAGCGGACAGATTGAAACCCCGCCGTCGTCGCTGCAAGTTTGGTTGCGTCACCCACTGCATAGACAGGAACAGCGCGAAATTGATCGATGATATGCTGGCTGGCGTGTCGGATCGCATTTGCGCTGGTCACCAGTATCGCTTGCACATCGGTTGGGATCTCCAATCCGGCGGCAGGTGTGGTTGGTACCACTTCGGTGAAAGGCAGAACCACCGGATCAAATCCGTGGCTCTTCAGACGCGCTGCAGTTTGATCAGCGCCGGGCTGCGGCCGTGTCACCAAAATTTTTGGCTTCGCCGACGAGCCCATTTCTAAGACCAATCTTTGAAAAATTCAGGGCCGGCAGCTATGCGGATCTGATCACCGGCACTCTTGCCAATTTGCCCAACATCGCTTGTCTTGCCGTTCAGCGACACTTCATGAAATTCCGATCCATCAGGTTTCAGCACCAGACCGTATAGCGAGACATCCTGTCCTTCGACGACAGCATGGCCGGCTATGGGCGTACGGCATGATCCATCAAGTGCTGCAAGAAATGCACGCTCGCATGAAAGTGCCGCCGATGTATCCTCGTGATTGAGCGGTTCGATCAAAGCTGCCATTCGGTCATCATCCTTGCGCCCCTCAATGCAGATAGCGCCTTGACCGGGCGCTGGAGGGAATTTTTCAAGGGCAATCAGTTCAGTAATCACATCGGCCATACCAAGACGGCGCAACCCGGCATTGGCCAACAATGTCGCATCAGCAACGCCCTCGTCCAGCTTGCGCAATCTGGTTTGCACATTACCGCGAAAACCTGTGATTTGCAGATCCGGCCGCGCGCGGCGCACAAGCGCTTGCCGACGCAGAGAAGAAGTGCCTACCACGGCGCCTTTGGGCAGCGTTTCAAGGCTGTCGGCTTTTGGGCTCAAAAATGCATCACGCGGATCTTCGCGCTCAAGAAACGCCGTCAAGGCCAATCCATCGGGCAGTGCGGTCGGCATATCCTTGGAGGAGTGAACCGCAATGTCGATTTGTTCATTGAGCAGTTTTTTCTCTATGTCCTCGGTGAACAACCCTTTGCCGCCAATTTCCGCCAGTGGGCGATCCTGGATGCGATCACCCGCCACCGAGATGACTTCAATCTCGACATCGTCTTCAGCCATTCCGTGCGCGGCGATCAACCGCTGCCGCACCTCATAGGCCTGCGCCAGGGCCAGCGGGCTGCCCCGAGTACCAATTCGAATTTTCTGCGTTGTGGAAGCCACAGTTTGAAACCTCTCATATACGTGGTAGGCGATGGCACCTGCCGTAATACAAATCTGACCATTTGAGCTAGCAATACGCAATGCATACGATTTTGGGAATTGAAACAAGCTGCGACGAAACCGCCGCCGCCATTGTCAGGGGATCAATTTCACCGCTCAAAAGCGAAAT
>JAHEJF010000158.1 GCA_024639025.1 Ahrensia sp.
ACACTCAATCTGGAAGCGAAAACCAGCAACACCCATTCGGATATCGATTCTCTGAAGGCCGAATTATCGACGATCGATTCGCAATGCTATGCGCTGGACAAGGAAGAATTCATGGACGGCATGGTGGCGATTGCCGTGCCAGTTGTGGATGATCGCGGGCGATATCTGGCATCGCTGGCCGTGCACGGTCCCACGCTCCGGCTGGACGTGCCGACACTCCTGGCCTTGAAGCCCGATATTGCCGAGGCCGCCAAAAAGCTGTCAGATATTCTGCTATACGAATGAGAGGCAGACGAGGGTTGCGCTCACGCTCGGACAGAAATGCCTATGCAGAAGCGGCTTTTTTGATCTCATCCATCAGATGGGATGGAACCAAGACGCCTGATTTTTCGGCATTGGCTCTGGCTTGAAAACGGCTTATGCCGGGAAGGCGGGCGCCATCCTGCGCTTCGATTTCGCGGAATAGTTCCTCCAGCCGATCAAGGAACATTGCGTTTGTCCTACCGTTCGGATCGATGGCGATGATGAACTGTCCGACGCCCGGCGGTGCACCTTCAGCATCAAAAAATGATGTTGCCTGGTAGCTGTAATTGGCACCTGTCAGCGTTGCGGCAAGGATTTCCACCATCAGTGCAAGCGCAGAACCCTTGGCATCGCCCATGGGCAGCATCATGCCGTTCAATGCGGCGTCAGGATCGGTGGTTGGCTTGCCGTCAGCATCCAGTGCCCAACCTTCTGGTATGGAGCGGCCGCTCTTTTTTGCTGCCATCACCTTTCCGCGCGCAATCTTGGAAAGCGACAGGTCTATGACCAAGGGTTCGGCCTCCATTCTCGGTGCGGCGAAGGCAATTGGATTGGTGCCGAAAAGCGCTTTATTGCCACCCCAAGGCGCCATGGCGTGGGGTGCATTGCCAACCATCAATGCGATCAGGCCATGTGTGGCGAGGCGTTCGACATGGGCGCCAAGTTGGCCGCAATGATGCGATTTGGTTATTGCCGCTGCTGCAATTCCTGTGTCTTGAACCAGCTTTTGCAGTTCTTCGATCGCAAGATCAATGGCTGGGAAGGCAAAGCCTGATTGCGCGTCGATCCTCAAAAATGCTGTACCAGAGGCTTCAACGGTCGGGGTCGCCTGTCCAGCAACCTTTCCTGACTTTGCCTGGGCGGCATAAGCAGATACACGCGCAAAGCCGTGGCCGCTTTGACCATCGACTTCGGCCGCAACCAATGCAGTTGCGACCGAAATGGCGTTTTTTTCAGAAACGGAATTTGCCATCAACGCCTTGCACACCAGTGCCCTGGCATCATTCACGCTCAAGCGCTGTTCCAATTTCTGCTCCCTTTCACGAGGCGGTTTCTGTGTTTTGAAACCGATCCAGTGTCTTTCTAGGCTGAGCGGTACAGCTTGGTCATCGAGAACTCCCTGTGGCCAAGTGCTTCGGCTGCCGTGAAGCGACCGTTTGCGGTTCGGCGAATGGACTCGATCAATGTGTCACCAGCCTCGTCAATGGTCATTTCGCGGGTCAAAACGCCGGTCACGTCCACATCAATATGCTCAGACATCGTGCGGAGAGTGCGCGGATTGCCAGAGATCTTGATCACGGGAACAATCGGGTTGCCCACAACATTGCCTTGCCCGGTCGGGAAAGTGTGAATGACATAGCCTCCGGCTGCCATCAGCGTCACACATTCAGCGGCGGCTGAGGAACTGTCCATGAAGTATAGACCAGGTCCTTTGGACGGCGATTCTGCCGGTCCCATGGCATCAATGTATTGCGACGTGCGCCCGATCTTTTCCAGATTGCCGAGTGCTTTTTCCTCAATGGTGGTCAGTCCGCCAAGAATGTTGCCCTTGGTCGGTTGGCTGTCACTCAAATCATCCGTTTGGTGCGCAAAAATCACATCGTCGGTATAGGCCTGCCAAATCGCCTTGAACTTGGCTGCGGCCTCCGGTGTGGCTGCGCGTTTCTCGCAGATGTGTTCCGCGCCGGTGATCTCGGATGTTTCTCCAAAGCAGCCGTAAAGGCCGTGCGGCAGGAGCTTGTCATACATGTTGCCAACGGTCGGACATGATGAAAGACCCGTCGTTGTGTCACTCTCGCCGCACTTTGTGGAAACCCAAAGCTCGGCCAGGCCGCATTCTTCTTTCTGAAGCTCGGTAGCCCAGTGAACGTATTCCTTGGCCTTCCAGCTTGCCTGGCGAATTGTTTCAAAATCACCCTTTTGCTCGATAGAGAAACCTTCGACCGGTTTTCCTGTCTTGGCGATGCCATCGACGATGACCTTCGTCCATTCTGGTTCAATGCCGATAACCACGACAGCGGCCACATTGGGGTTTGAGCCGATGCCAATAATCGTGCGGAAGTGCAAATCCAGGTCTTCGCCGAATTGCAGTCGCCCATAGGCATGCGGGATTGCCATTGTGCCTTTGACATTGTTGGCCACAGCTTCACACGCTGCGTTGGAAATGTCGTCGACCGGGAGGATTACAACGTGATTGCGCACACCGACACGGTCATTTTCACGGCGCCAGGCATTAATTGTCTGATTGGATAGATCTGCCATCTGTCTTACCACCGTTTTGTTTTGCAATTGTGAGTGTGAACATGGTCGCCGACAGCAGCCGGACCAACCATTTTTCCAATATCTTCGCCGTATTTGATGACAGTGTCGCCTTCGTTAAGTTGCTTAAGCGCCACTTTGTGACCAATTGGAATATCTGAATTTGCAGTCAGTTTGAAATCTGAATTGTCGTGCGTAATCACGCACAGCATTTCAGTTCCGGCCTTCAGTCCCTCGACCACGACAACTCCGACATTGTCTTCATGGTCATGAACCAGCAATTGCGGAATTGCCATGCCATTCATCCTTTATGTTTGTTGAATTTGATTGTATTGGCTTTCTATACTTATTCTTATATAAGAGTCAATATAGATGTCTAGGGCAAAGTGAGTCAAAAGATAGAATGTGAGCTGGAGAAAAGTTGAATGTCACAACCACTGTACCAGGTCGTTTATGATGAGATCATCAAGCGCATTGTTGATGGCAGGTATCCACCTGGCAACATGCTGCCGAGCGAATTCGACCTGGGCGCCGAACTCGGAGTTAGCCAGGGCACTGCACGCAAGGCACTGACCGAGCTTGAAAAAAGGAAAATTGTCGAGCGTCGGCAGGGGCGGGGAACCTTTGTTACTCTTCGGACGCCTGAGAACTCGATGTTTCACTTTTTTCGCCTCAGGAGTCCTGAAGGTGAACAAGTTGTTCCAGAACCCGGTACCGAGAAAGTTGTGCGGAGACAATCCAACAAGAACGAGCGTGGAGCGCTTTTCGGAAATCCTCGCAGCGTTTTTGAGATTTCGCGGACCAGGAATTTTCGTGGCGAACCGCTTAGCCAGGAAGTGAGCGTTGTACCGACTGATCTGTTTCCGGGATTGCCTGATCGCGCGCCTTTGCCCAACACGCTCTATGTGTTGTTCCAGCAGGCTTATTCATGCGTGATAATCTGGGCTGAAGACAGTTTGCGTGCGGGAGTGATGGGCAAGGAACTTGCCGAAGATCTAGGTGTCGACGCTTCAAAACCTGTTCTGGTTGCAGAACGTAAAAGTTATGATCTGCAAGGCAGAGTGGTCGAGTTGAGAACAAGCACATTTATCACCGATAATGTCTCCTATTCGGTCAGAATGGATTAAACCTGCCGAGAACTCAGCGTGCTGGTTTGGTCTTTTCGTTGTCGGTGACCAGAAATCCGCCGGACTGTCGCGACCACAACTGAGCGTACAGACCATCTCTGGCGATCAATTGTTCATGTGTGCCTTCTTCAACAATCGCACCTGCATCCATGACAACCAGCCTGTTCATCGCAGCGATGGTGGAAAGCCTGTGAGCGACCGCGATCGTCGTTTTTCCTTGCATGAGTTTTTCGAGATTGTGTTGAATGGCTGCTTCTGCTTCGGAATCGAGCGCAGATGTAGCTTCGTCTAACGCCAGGATCGGTGCATCTTTCAACAAGACCCGCGCTATGGAAATCCTTTGGCGTTGACCGCCTGACAACTTCACGCCGCGCTCACCGACATGGGCATCCAGTCCCGAGCGCTGTTCATTGTCTACCAGCGCGTCAATGAACTCGCTGGCTTCAGCCAGGTTGGCTGCCTGTTCAATTGCCTGCTCGGAGGCTGCAGGATCACCATATCGGATGTTATCGCGGATTGACCGATGCAGTAGTGAGATATCCTGGGTGACCACGCCAATCTGGCGCCTGAGCGATGTTTGTGTCACATCCCTTACATCTTGCCCGTCAATTGTAATCTGTCCGCCCGTTACATCCCGCAAGCGCAGTAGAAGGGCGACCAGGGTCGACTTTCCAGCGCCCGACAGGCCCACGATTCCAACTCTTTCGCCGGGCTTGATGTCGAGATTGAGCTTTGTCAGAACCGGCTTTGTTTCATCGGTGTAAGCAAAGTCGATATCTGTGAACTTGATGTGTCCGTGTTTGATTTGAATGTCGGGCGCATCATGTTTGTCTGCGACCTGCGGCTGGCTCGTCATGATGGGCATGGCATCCTTGATGGTCCCCAATGCATTGGTGATCGATTGTCCCAGGCTGATGAATGCTTGGGACGAATTTGAAAGCGATCTTGAAACCGTGACGGCAGCGACGAACTCGCCCAGGCTGACGAAATCGCGCATCATGCCCCAAATTCCGATAACGAAGATTGACACCATCAACCCGACATTGAGGAAATGGACCGACGTGTCAGAAGCGATATAGGCCCGGTTTTCTCTGTGCTGAGTATTGATTGTGTCGCCAATGACATCGCGAATGGCGCCAGCTTCTGAGTCTTCAGCGGCGAACAATTTGACCATGGCTATATTGCCGTAGACATCGGTCATGGCGCCGGTTGCCTTGGACTGGGCCGCTGCCACTTTTCGCGAGCGCTGCATGAACAACGGCACAACAAGGTAGGCCAGAAGCGCGTTTGCGATGATCCAGACCAGCACCGGGATGGCCAATTGCCAGGACAAGGCCAGCAATAATGCGAACGAGCCAAAAAACTGGATGGTTATGCGGGGTATTCTGCGCATGGCGACCATGAGTTGCCTTTGGACAGAGCCTGTCACTTGAGCGATCCGGGACGCGACTTGCCCAGCAAACATGTCCTCGAAAAAGGCGACGTCCTGGCCTTCAACGGCCTTGTGTCCCTGCCACCGTAGCGCTGCCGGCAATAGGGTTTGTACGGTCTGCGCCATGAAGGCGGATGCAATAAATGTGATGATGGGATCGATGATCGCAAAGACGATGAGCAACACGATCAAAGACGTGGCGTTTTGGCTTACAAAGTCAACTGCCCCGAGCGTTGTGACGCCATCGACGACAAATGCCAGTGCCCAGACCAGCAATAGCGAAATGGATGATGAAATGATCGAAAGTGCGCCAACGGCTATCAATACGCCCTTGAACATCTTGGCGAAGTGCCAGATCAACATCAGGGGGCCCTTGTCCGGCATGGGTTTTACCGGAAGCTCCAAGGGCATGATCAGTTTTTCAAAAGGTTGAAAAATGCGGTCTGCGAAATTCATACCGCTAATATAGGATGGGATTGTCCAAGTTGCATCTCCGCCGGCGCATTA
>JAHEJF010000159.1 GCA_024639025.1 Ahrensia sp.
GATCGCCGCTGCCTCAGTTACTCTGGCACCCTTTTCCGCTCTGGCCGGAGACTATGTCGAGTTTGAGCCTGGCGTGATCGAAGCTGCTTTGGAACAGGGGAAGACGGTCTTTGTCGACTATTCCGCGTCCTGGTGTGGGACTTGCAAACGCCAGGAACGTGTCATCAGCGCGCTGCGTGACGCAGACCCGGCCTATGACGCTGCCATGACTTTCGTGAGAGTTGATTGGGACAGGTTCAAGGGGCACGAGGTGACGGTATTCCGCGGCATCCCGCGCCGCTCCACATTGATCGTCCTCCGCGGCGAGGACGAGTTGGGCCGGGTTGTAGCCGGCACGTCAGAATCTCAGATCAAGTCTCTGATGGATACCGGCCTTTAAGCCGACGCTAGCGTTTTGCGGCGTAGTACGCCACGCGGCGCTCGAGATAGGCGAGAAACTCAGAGATCGTGAACGCAAGCGCGAAGAGAACGATGAGAACGGCCCAGAAATGCGCTATTAAGAAATTGGCAGAGTAGAGTTCAAACAGGGCGCCAAAGCCGACAATTGAAATCAGCAATTGACCGATGATAACCCCTTTGACGGCGCGGATTATCCCGATGCGGACCCCGCCAAGGATCTCGGGCATTGCCGCCCAGAAGTAAATCTTGAAAAAGGCATCGACAGGTGATGCGCCGAAACTGCGCGCCATTTCAACAAGTGAGCGGTTGATCTGCTTCACGCCCGCCCGGGAGTTCAGAATTATGATCCAGATGGCAAACAATGTGGTGGTAATGATGATCGACTTCATGCCGAAGCCGAAGAGCACCATCAGCACCGGCACCAGTGCGGTCAGCGGCGCACTCAGGAACACATTCACCCAAGGCAAAAGCAATTCGTTGAGCAATCGGTTTATGCCCATCAGAATCCCCGCCGGAATTCCGATCACGACGGCAAAGAAGACGCCTGCACAGAAGGCGTACGCGGTCTCTGCGAGCGCTTTCTGAAAACCGGCGGTCGCAATGTCCCGGTTGAAAGTGCCTTGGATCATGTTTTCGGCTATGCGATTGTTCTCGACATGACCCGCCGCGACCTGCAGGGCATCCAAAAGAAACTCGGCAGACCGTGGGAAATTGGAAAAGCGTTTGAGGCATCCGCTCCTGTCGGACCAATTCATCAGGCCAAGGAAATAGGTCATCCGTCGGAAGGCTGAATCACGCTCAAGGTCAACTGAGAATTGCGGCCGGATGGAAATCTGGATCAGATGATCTGGAAAGTGCCGGAGCAGATTTCTTACCTGTCAGAATATTACGAGCTTGCGCCCGGAGATGTGATATTGTCCGGAACGCCTTCGGGTGTTGCGGCCATCGAAAAAGGCGATGTGATGGAAGTGGAAGTTGAGGGCCTCGGCCAGCTCAGTGTCGTGGTCGTCTGAGATTGGCAGGGCACACATTCCCGTCGGTTATGCCCCGAGTGCAGGTCGGTTTCATCCGCAAACTGGTGGTCGTTCGGCAACGTCCAAATCGTTTTGAAAGCGCCACGATAGTCTACAAAGACAGCCGTTTCTTCAAGCGTGCAGCACGGAGTCTCTCAAAATCGTCGCCGGCATGGTAGCTTGACCGGGTCAGCGGCGACGCAGACACCATTAAGAACCCTTTGCCGAAAGCAGCCTTTTCATATGCTGCAAACTCCTCAGGCGTGACAAATCGATCTATGCCGTGATGCTTGGGCGTTGGCTGCAAGTATTGACCGATGGTCAAAAAGTCGACCTCGGCTGCACGCATATCGTCCATAACCTGCAATACCGCTTTTCGATCCTCTCCGAGGCCGACCATGACCCCGGATTTGGTGAATATTGTCGGGTCCTGTTCTTTAACCCGTTGCAACAGGCGCAGAGAATGAAAGTACCGCGCGCCCGGGCGTACTTGAGGGTACAAGCCGGGAACAGTTTCAAGGTTGTGATTGAACACATCCGGCCGTGCAGTCACCACAGTTTCTAGCGCCGCCGCATCGCATTTCAGAAAGTCAGGTGTTAGAATTTCAATTGTTGTCGCGGGGCTGCGATGTCTTACAGCCCGGATTGTTTGTGCAAAATGCTCCGCGCCACCGTCTTGCAAGTCGTCGCGATCGACGCTGGTGATGACAACGTGTTTCAAGTTCAGCTTTTCAACAGCATGCGCAACGCGACCGGGCTCAAAGGTGTCCAGTTGGGCAGGGCGACCCGTGGCAATATTGCAGAATGTACAGCCGCGCGTGCAAATTTCGCCCATGATCATCATGGTCGCATGCCCCTGGCTCCAACACTCCCCTGCGTTTGGACACCCCGCTTCTTCGCATACCGTAACTAGCCGGTGTTCCCGCATGATCTGCTTGGTGGCGTTATAGGCCTTCCCGGTCGGCGCCTTGACACGTATCCACCGGGGTTTTTGGGGTTGCGCGTTGTCCGGTTTCCCGGCCTTTTCAGGATGGCGTTGATTGGCGATTTTCAGATCACGCATAGCATTGCTCAATTTCTGGTCTGGCATGTGCGCACTGTCAGTTCGCGCACGCGCTGTTCATTCGATCATTGGGAGTAGTTTATCGAGGCTTTGTTTGGCGTCTCCGTAGAACATGCGGGTGTTGTCTTTGAAGAAGAGCGGGTTTTCGATGCCGGAGTATCCGGTGCCCTGGCCGCGTTTGGAGACGAAGACCTGTTTGGCCTTCCAGCATTCCAGCACCGGCATGCCGGCGATGGGGCTGTTGGGGTCGTCCTGGGCGGCCGGGTTCACGATGTCGTTGGAGCCGATGACGATGGCCACATCCGTATCCGGGAAGTCCGCGTTGATCTCATCCATCTCCATCACGATGTCATAGGGCACCTTGGCTTCGGCCAGCAGCACGTTCATGTGCCCCGGCAGACGGCCCGCCACCGGGTGGATGGCAAAGCGCACGGTCTTGCCCCTGGCGCGCAGTTTGCGCACCAGCTCGGCGACGCCGCTCTGCGCCTGTGCCACGGCCATGCCGTAGCCGGGGATGATGATGACGCTGTCGGCGTCGTTGAGCACGGCTGCAACGCCGTCCGCCTCGATGGCGATCTGCTCGCCTTCCACCGCCATCTGCTCGCCCGCGGGGCCGCCAAAGCCGCCCAGAATGACGCTGATGAAGCTGCGGTTCATCGCCTTGCACATGATGTAGCTGAGGATCGCCCCGGAAGAGCCCACCAGCGCCCCCACCACGATCAGCAGATCATTGCCAAGCGAGAAGCCAATCGCCGCCGCCGCCCAGCCGGAATAGCTGTTGAGCATCGAGACCACGACCGGCATATCCGCGCCGCCGATCCCCATGATCAGGTGATAGCCGATAAACAGCGCCAGAATGGTCAGCAGCACCAGCGTCCAGCTGCCCGAGCCGCCCAGATACAGGATCGTAAAGAGCAGCGACAGCGCTGCCGCCCCGGCGTTCAGCAGGTGCCCGCCCGGCAATTTCGTGGCCGCTGAATCGACCTTGCCCGCCAGCTTGCCATAGGCAATCACCGAGCCGGTGAAGGTCACCGCCCCGATCCAGATGCCCAGCACAAGCTCAACTTTCAGAATGTTGATCTCGACCGCGGATTTCTTGGCAATCAGCTGCCCAAAAGAGGACAGGCCCGCGTAGATATCCTTCGGCAGGCCAATCGCCGTGAACCCGTCCGCCGCCGTCGCCCCCAGAACCAGACTGTTGGCCTGGAACAACCCGTCCAGATTGCCAATCATGATGTCGGCATTGAAGCCCACGAAGACCGCGGCCAGACCGACCAGCGAGTGCATGATCGCCACAAGCTCGGGCATCTGCGTCATCTGCACCCTGGTCGCCAGCTGGTAGCCGACAGCCGCGCCCATGGCGATCAGAATGATCGAGACGAGACCAAGCCCCCAACCCGGGCCGATCAGCGTCGCAAGTACCGCGACCGCCATCCCGACGATGCCATACCAGACCGCGCGTTTGGCACTTTCCTGATTGCTCAGGCCGCCCAGGCTGAGGATGAAGAGAACCGCCGCGACCGCGTAGGCTGCAATCGTAAATCCGTATTCCATTTGTCCTGTCCCGCTTTAAGATTTCTGGAACATGGCGAGCATGCGCCGTGTCACGAGGAAGCCGCCAAAGATGTTGATCGCCGCCATGAACACCGCCAGCGCCGCCAGCAGCGTGATCAGGAACGAACTCGATCCGATCTGGATCAGCGCCCCCAGAATGATGATCGACGAGATCGCGTTGGTCACCGCCATCAGCGGCGTGTGCAGAGAATGCGCCACGTTCCAGATCACCTGGAAGCCGATGAAGACCGACAGCACAAAGACGATGAAGTGCTGCATGAAGCTTGCCGGCGCCACCAGGCCCACGGCCAGAACCAGACCGCCGCCAATGGCCAGCAGGCCCACCTGAGTGCGGGTCTGTTCCTTGAACGCCACAAGCTCCGCGGCTTTCTTCTCTTCCGCCGTCAGCGCCTTTGGCGCCTCTTTCCTGGGCGCGGCCGCAATCGCCGCAACCTTGGGCGGTGGCGGCGGGAAGGTGACCTCCTTGCCATGCGCAATGGTAGCACCCCGGATCACGTCGTCGTCCATGTCATGGTTGACGACACCGTCTTTCTCCGGCGTCAGATCCGTCATCAGGTGGCGGATGTTGGTGGCATAAAGGCTCGAGGCCTGCGTCGCCATCCGGCTGGGGAAGTCGGTGTAGCCGATGATCGTCACGCCGTTGTCGGTGACGATCTTCTCGTCCCTGACCGTCAGCTTGCAGTTGCCGCCCTTTTCCGCCGCCAGATCAACGATCACCGAGCCTGGCTTCATCGACTTGACCATATCCTCGGTCCAGAGCTCCGGCGCGTCGCGGTTCGGGATCAGCGCGGTGGTGATCACGATATCGACCTCCGGCGCCAGCTCGCGGAATTTGGCCAGCTGCGCGTCGCGGAATTCCGGAGAGGATACAGAGGCATAGCCGCCACTGCTCGCCCCGTCCTGCTGTTCTTCCTCAAAGTCCAGATAGACAAATTCCGCGCCCATCGACTCGACCTGCTCGGCCACTTCGGGGCGCACGTCAAAGGCATAGGTGATGGCCCCGAGGCTTGTCGATGTGCCGATCGCCGCCAGACCGGCGACGCCCGCGCCCACCACCAGCACCTTGGCCGGCGGCACCTTGCCGGCGGCCGTGATCTGACCGGTGAAAAAGCGACCGAAGTTGTTGCCCGCCTCGATGACCGCGCGATACCCCGCGATATTGGCCATCGAACTCAGCGCATCCATCTTCTGCGCCCGGCTGATCCGCGGGATCATCTCCATCGCGATGACCGTGGCCCCCTTCTTCGCCGCCGCCTGCATCTTCGCTTCATCCGCCACCGGGCTGAAGAAACAGATCAGCGTCTGGCCGGCGCGCAGCCGCTTCATCTCGGCGTCGTCCGGCACCCGCACCTTGGCAACAATATCCGCCGCTTTCCAAAGCGCCGCCGCGGTCTTTACAACCGTGACACCCGCCGCCTTGTACGCCGCATCCGAAAACCCAGCCCCGGCGCCGGCACCAGCCTCCAAAACACACTCATGCCCCAGCTTCTGAAGCTGCAAAGCACTCTCAGGCGTCATCGCAACTCGCGATTCACCCCCAAATATCTCTCTTGGCGTCCCGATCTTCA
>JAHEJF010000160.1 GCA_024639025.1 Ahrensia sp.
GTGCCCAGAATATCGGTGTGGAACACTTTATAGGCTGCCAGATCTTCGACCTCGACCCGCAGCAGGTATTCTTTTTCGCCGGTGATGTTGTGGCATTCAGTGACTTGGTGAGCACGCGCGATTGATCGTTCAAACGCCTCTTGTGACTGTTTTGAGTGATCGCCCAGGCCGACCGCAACATAAGCAACAAAATTGATGCCGCGTTTCGACTGATTGAGGATGGCGCGATAGCCACTGATCACGCCAGTGCGTTCCAGGTCCTGGACACGTCTGAGGCAGGCCGACGGGGACAAGCCGACCCGGCCCGCCAATTCGAGATTGCTGATGCGCCCGTCCTTTGACAGCTCACGCAATATTTTTTGGCTTATCTGATCAATATCGCTCATTTGTTGCGCATTATTCTGTTTCACGCTGCAAAAAGCAACCATAATGCGTTTGTTTTGCGTCAAGATTGTGCTATGACTTATGAACTTGTTACAGGCTTGGCACTGTTTGCCCTGGTAAGTTCCGGCACGCCCGGCCCCAATAACATGATGCTTATGGCGTCAGGCGCCAATTTTGGATTCAGGCAGTCAATGCCGCACATGCTTGGCATCGCGATTGGATTCACATTCATGACTTTTCTAGTGGGCTTGGGTCTCGCTGGCGTGTTTGAACAATTTCCGGTCCTTCACACCGTTCTCAAAGTGGTCAGTGTCGCCTACATGCTGTTTCTGGCATGGAAAATTGCCAATGCGGCACCGCTCAAGCAGGGCGAGGCAACGGGTTCTCCGTTTACTTTTTTTCAGGCGGCGGCTTTTCAGTGGGTCAATCCAAAGGCCTGGGCCATGGCTCTGACAGCTGTGACCGTTTATGCGCCCTCGCGCGATATATATGGTGCAGTTGCTGTCGCCCTGATATTCGGCTTGGTCAATTTTCCATCTGTCAGCGTTTACACCGTTCTTGGCGAACAAGTGCGCAAATTTCTGACCAGTCCGCTTCGTTTGCGCAGTTTCAACATTGTCATGGCGTTGCTGCTGATTGCATCGCTTTACCCTGTTCTGATTGTGTGAATTTTCACGCTTGCGCTGTTGCTGATTTTTGCTAGGCTTGCCCCATGAGCTTGATGACGATCACATTGATGTCGGTTTTGTTGCTGTCCGCTGCTGCGGCGGTTGTTGCCGCGCGTCGTCGCAAGCAAGCCCTGCTCCTACTTAGAAGCGATCGCTCGGCCCGTAAATAAGGGGCGCCGGGTGGTCGTATCATGGCCACAAGCGCCAGCCCCTTCTCACCTGTATTGAATTAAATGATGCAAGGCGTTAAGCCCTTGCCAAATGACGCGCCGAACGGGGCACGAGGACGAAATGAGCATGAGCGATTCCACAATTGGCATGAAGTCGATGGCAGCTGCGGCTGCCAAGTACCAACCCTATCAACCCATGGACTTGAGTGACCGTACATGGCCATCCAAAACCATCACCAAGGCACCGATTTGGTGCTCGGTTGATCTGCGAGATGGTAACCAGGCGCTGATCGAGCCGATGGGGCACGAGCGCAAGACACGGATGTTTGCGCTGCTGTTGCAAATGGGATTCAAGGAAATCGAGATCGGTTTTCCTTCCGCATCGCAAACTGATTTTGATTTTGCCCGTTGGTGCGTCGAAGAAGGCAATGTGCCTGATGATGTTTCGCTTCAGGTTCTGGTTCAGTGTCGACCTGAGTTGATTTCGAGAACATTTGAGTCACTCGAAGGCGCGAAGAAGCCAATTGTGCACTTCTATAATTCAACCTCGGAATTGCAGCGCCGGATTGTGTTCAACAAGGATGTTGAAGGTATCAAGGCAATTGCCACCGATGCAGCGAAGATGATCGCCGACATGGCAGCACAAGCCGGTGGTGGATATCGGTTTCAGTACTCGCCGGAGAGTTTTACAGGCACCGAGATGGAGGTGGCGCTTGAGATTTGCAATGCGGTTACCGAGATCATTCAGCCGACGCCCGACAACAAGCTGATCTTGAACCTGCCGGCAACGGTTGAGATGTCGACACCCAATATTCATGCCGACCAGATTGAGTGGATCTGCCGCAATCTGGATAATCGCGAAAATATCATTGTTTCGCTCCATCCCCACAATGATAGGGGCACCGGCATTGCAGCGACAGAGCTGGGATTGATGGCTGGTGCCGACCGGGTTGAGGGAACCCTGTTTGGCAATGGCGAAAGAACAGGCAATGTTGATGTGGTTACACTGGCCCTGAACATGATGACACAGGGTATTGATCCGCAGTTGGACATCTCCGATATCAACCATATTCGCGATGTGTATGAGCATTGTAACCAGTTGGCGATTCCCGAACGTCATCCCTATGTCGGCGAGTTGGTTTACACGGCTTTTTCCGGTTCACACCAGGATGCCATCAACAAGGGCATGAAGGCGATCAAGGACACCGATGGCAAGCTTTGGGAAGTTCCGTATTTGCCGATTGATCCCGAAGATGTGGGGCGCAGCTACGAGGCAATTATCCGCATCAACAGCCAATCAGGCAAAGGCGGCATTGCCTATATTTTGCAGGCTGATTACGGGCTGAACCTGCCGCGCAATCTGCAAATCGAATTCCGCAAGGTGATTCAGGATATTACTGACAAAGAGGGCATCGAGCTGACGTCAAAGCGGATTTATGATGAGTTCATGGCGACCTATGTGAACCTTGAGCATCCACGCCTGCGATTTATCAGCCACACATCCGAACCCGATCCCAAGGACAAGGAGTTGCGCATTGTCCATGCCGACATGGTTGACGGTAATGAGCCAAAGAACCTTCAAGGCAGCGGTACCGGGCCGATTGACGGGTTCGTGGATGCATTGTCGAAGGAATTTGGCATGGATATCTCCGTGACTGACTATTCGGAGCACTCGGTCAGTCAAGGCGCCAACGCGGCGGCCATTTGCTACATGGAGCTGAAAATAGACGGTGATCCGGTTTTCGGTGTGGGCATCAATACCAACATTGTTACCGCATCGCTTGAGGCGATTGTATCGGGTGTCAATATCGCCCTGGCAAAGCGCGGCTGAATAGGCTTGCAAGTTTCTGTTGCAATCTGCCTGTATGGAAACCGAAGGGCTGGATTTAAGAGTTGTATAGCAAAAGGTATGCCTCATGACCGGAAAGTTGCAGGCAACTGATATGACATCGGCCGATATTGAGGACGCCCTTGAGCGCGTGCTGAGCAGCAAGACATTTACCCGCTCAGCCCGTGCGCGCGAGTTGCTGGATTATCTGGTCAAGCAGGAACAGGCCGGAAATGCTGCCATGCTGAAAGAATTCAGCATTGCGCAGGACGTGTTTGACAAGGATGATCGTTTTGATCCGTCAATTGATGCGGTGGTTCGGGTTCAGGCTGGGCGTCTGCGAGACAATTTGGCAAGCTATTATGCAGATGAGGGTGCACATGACGGTGTGCGCATTTCAATTCCGCTTGGTACTTATGTGCCGAGCTACGAGACCAATGAAAACGATGATCCCAACGCTGATAATGCGCGGTTGGCGGGCGGCAATGATGCTGAAACTTCTGTTTCAGCCGATGATCCGGCACCGTTGAATTTCGGGGCACCTGTTGCCACACTTTCGCTGGATGATGATGGTATTGAAATCGGCGCTATCAACGAAGACAAAGAGCCAACCAAGGTTTCAAATGTGCCGGTAAACCCGTTTGTGATCAAAGCGATCAACCGATTCACCTTGGCTATATTTGGAATTTTTATCCTGCTGGGCATCATATTGATACTGCTATGGCCAAGTGCGCCGGTCTGAGCCCATAGACCGGATTTGCTCAAAATCAGCTGAAAATATTTTCTTGCGTTGCAACAATAACCGTCCGACTATGGTAAACAATGCGTAAATTGAGCGTTTGGAGCCAATGAATGGCAAATGACAACAGAGATTCGCGGGGCCCGGGCAAGCGTAACAGCTTGGTTGACGCCGTGCGCGAGTTGAAGATCGCTACCGCCGAACGCAGCGATGTCGTGGTCGAGATGAAGGAGGCTGATCGCGCGCGCCTGGAAATCCTGGCGCAGGAACTGGAACCTGTGTTTGACGAAGTGCCGCGGGATGACGAGCGATTTGACTTTGCCCTGTCGTCGGGCCTTCAACCCCGCTTGTGGATTGATGCCACGGCGCACGTGATGATGGGCAAGGACCGCAGGCAATACCGTTTCGTACGTGACACAAGGCTTGGCAGGACCGTACTGGCAGAATCCAACAAGACTGACCCGATCGCAGCTGCTGTTACCACATATATTGCTGAACGGCTGTATGAGCGGGAAATGGCACTGGCGGGTGACCATGTGAGTTACAGGCCCGGTGTGCCGCAACGGAACATGGACGATGTTCCGGCACGGGAGCCAAGCCGCCAGCGAGATCCGAATATTCCCAAGCCGTTGTTGATGACACCGCCATTTAAAGAGGAAGCTGCAGAGCAACCCCATAACGGCAAGGGCTTTATGGGAGCGCGCGAATTGCAGAGCCGGATCGAACCCAGCCTGGGTGGATGGTTGCTTTTGGGGATTTTCATCATGGGTGGCGCTGTCTTGCTATCGATGTAATGGGCACGAAAGCAAACTGTCGGAATTCGCGCAGCTGCTTTGATTTGATCTTTTCAATGTCTAGATTGGTGCCGACAAGCGGCTGAGGATGAGGCGCATTTGCTAGACTCTGGCAGCTTTTGATGGAATAGCAGTACCTGGATCTTTCCAATATTTCCAATGCTCAAATCCGCGCCAGCTTTTCAGTTGAAGACTGAAACGCTCTAAAGCAATGTGCGTTTGTCTGTTACGGTCAAGCTGCGTACGCCGCCGGTTGCACTGTACTCCTCGAGCAGACAACGCCATTTGCCATTTTCTCGATCGATTTGGAACAGATT
This sequence comes from Ahrensia sp., assembly GCA_024639025.1. Lineage (GTDB taxonomy): Bacteria > Pseudomonadota > Alphaproteobacteria > Rhizobiales > Rhizobiaceae > Ahrensia. The sequence goes on from JAHEJF010000160.1 coordinate 4,901, forward strand.
GAAGGCGCCAGCAGGTCGTTTTGCCCCGGGAGACTGGCTAGCCGACGGCACGCCGATCACAGGTATTTTGCCGCCATCCGAACGCGTTATTTCATGCCTTTGAGGAACGTGGGTGTGCCCGTGCAGGATCAACTCTGCACCATGTTGCTTCACCACCCGCTGAAATGTACGGATGCCGAATAGGCGCTTATGCCGTGCCGCCGCGTTCTTGACCGGTGGGTGATGGATCAGAATAACCCGAAACAAATCCTGCTTGCGGGTCTGTTCGAGCAGAGTGGCCAGTCGTGCGGCCTGCTTGCTGTCAAAACGACCGGCAGCGACAAAAGTGGGCGTCGCAACAGCGCTGGATGTGCCGATGATTGCAAGGTCGCCGCGTTTGCGCAAATAAGGGAAATAGGTTGAATCGCCATACGGATCACCCCGATCATCTGACATGAAGGGCTTCCATGCGCGTACTGCCTTGACCAGCGTTCCCCGAACATAAGCGTCGTGATTGCCCGGCACCAGGCTCGTGCTGTCGGGCGCCCAATTGCGTTTGAGCCAGTCTGCTGCCAGTGCGACTTCCCCTTCAAGACCAATATTGATTAGGTCGCCGGTGATGGCGACATGCTCCGGCTTGACCGATTTTACGCCAGCAACAACGCTTTCCAGCGTATCGATCCCCATGTTGCGAGCCCTGTTGCGCTGCCAGTTGATATAGCCTGTCA
>JAHEJF010000161.1 GCA_024639025.1 Ahrensia sp.
GGCCGCTTGGCTGGATTTATCCGCGAGAACGGTACCGCAGGTTTGCTGGATATGGGCAAGGGATAATCTGGACTCTGTCAGCCTTTGATGGAATCGCGGCACCCGGATTTATCAAATATTTTCAAATCCCAAGTTCGCGCCAGCGTTTCTGTTGAAGACTGAAACGCTCTAGATTCTGCCTTCCTCAACACCGTGACAGGCGGCAAAGCCAGTTTGTGTTTGAACTGGCTTGGGCACTTCATTTTTGCAGCGCTCATTGGCAAAGGGACAGCGCGGATGAAATGTGCAACCCGATGGTGGATTAATCGGATTGGGGATTTCGCCCTCAATTTCCTTGTGCTCTCTTCCGGCCATCTCAAGATCAGGCACCGCGTCGAGCAGCATGCGCGTATAGGGATGGCGAGGATCCTTGAACAGCGCTTTGCTTTCGGCCACCTCGACCAGCGCGCCCAAATAGAGCACACCGATGCGATTGGCCATGTGGCGAACGACTGAAAGATCGTGACTGATGAAAAGATAGGTCAGGCCGAGTTCGTCCTGCAAATCGCGCATCAGGTTGAGAATTTGAGCCTGCACCGACACATCAAGCGCCGAAGTTGGTTCGTCACACACGATAAATTCCGGATTTGCTGAAAGCGCGCGCGCGATGGCAATGCGCTGACGCTGGCCGCCGGAAAACTCATGCGGAAACTTCGCACCATCGGCGGCTGATAGCCCAACCAAAACAAGCAGTTCGTCGACGCGCTTGGCAATTTGATTCTGGTCTTCTTCAATCCCGAGCACTGTCATTGGCTCGGCAATGATATCCATCACCTTCCAGCGCGGGTTCAAGCTGGCATAGGGGCTTTGAAATATCATCTGGAACCGCTTGCGCAATTCTTGCATTTCGTCGGATGTGTCCATGCGCATCGGTTGGTCATCAAAAAGCACTGCACCTTTAGACGGGCTGAGAAGGCCGACCAGCATTTTGGCAATGGTGGACTTCCCAGAGCCGGACTCGCCCACCAGAGCAAGAGTTTCTCCCTTGTTGATTTCAAAGGAAACATCATCGACTGCACGAAGATACTGCTTTTGCTCTCGCTCAATGATCCGGTTAAGCCACGGTTTTGATACATCGAAAATGCGCGTCAGGTTGGCGACTTTTATGAGCGGCTGGGTCATGCGATCTTGCCCTTTGCCAGAACAGTTTCATCATACAGCCAACATGCAACTTGACGGGTTCCCTGGTCGATCAGATCGGGCCGATCAATCCGACACTTTTCGAAAGCCCTATCGCATCGTGGATTAAAGGCGCAACCTTGCGGAATATCGTTCAATCGCGGCATTGAGCCGGGAATTTGTACCAGACGATCTTCTTCCTGCGCCAGCGTGGGGATCGAGCCCATCAAGCCAACCGTATAGGGATGCATCGCGTTTTGGATAATGTCCTTGACCGGGCCGATTTCGGCAATTCGCCCAGAATACATCACGGCAACACGGTTAGCGGTTTCCGCAATCACCCCCATGTCGTGGGTAATGAGAATGACCGATGCGCCGCGTTCGGAGCACTGTTCTTTCAGCACATCAATGATCTGTGCCTGAACTGAAACATCCAGCGCAGTCGTTGGTTCATCAGCGATCACCAGTTCAGGTTCCGCAGCGAGAGCTAACGCAATTACAACGCGCTGACGCATGCCACCGGAAAATTGATGCGGATAATCGTCAATGCGTCGCTCAGCCGCCGGAATTCCGACATCATCGAGCAATCCTATCGCACGTTTTCGCGCCTCGCTTTCCGAGACTTTCAGATGGGTCCTGATCGTCTCGATGAGTTGTTCCGCAATCGTGTAAAGCGGGTTCAAGGAGGTCAAAGGATCTTGAAAAACCATTGATATCCGCCTGCCGCGAATGGCGCGCTGGGCTTCGTTTGGCAAATTATCGATGCGCTCGCCCTTGAGCCAGATTTCGCCAGATGCAATACGGCCTGGCGGGTCAAGAAGTCCCATTATGGCGGAACCGGTTAGTGATTTGCCTGCGCCTGACTCACCGACGACCCCAAGAATTTCTCCAGGTGCCAGATCGAAATTAATAGTATCGACGGCTGTGAGCGGACCGAAACGGGTCGGGAATTCGATCACGAGGTCTTTGACGGAAAGCAATGGATTGGTCATTCGGTCCGCCTATTTGAGCTTTGGATTGAGCGCATCACGCAGCCAATCGCCCAGCAAGTTTACAGAGAGCGCGAGCAAGAGCAGCGTCATGGCCGGATAAAACAGGATCCACCATTCGCCCGAGAACAAGAAACCCTGACCAATGCGGATCAAAGTCCCTAGGGATGGTTGTGTGGGTGGGGCGCCAACGCCAAGGAACGACAGTGTTGCTTCAGCAATAATCGCCAATGCCAGTGATATTGTTGCAATCACCAGCACGGGGCCCAGCGTATTGGGCAGAATGTGCTTGATCATGATTGAAAAAGGCGAGCGCCCAATGAGCTTGGCAGCTTGAACATATTCCTTGTTGCGCTCGACCAGCGTTGCGCCGCGCACCACGCGGGCAAACTGTACCCAGTCGGACAGACCGATGGCGATGATCAATACCCAGATGGCTACTTCGTCGCGGTAGGACGGAGGGGTTATTCCCTTGGCAATACCAAAGATCAGCAGAGCGACCAGGATCGCCGGGAAGGTCAACTGGATATCTGCAATCCGCATGATGATGGTGTCTGTCCGGCCACCGGTATAGCCAGCAATAAGGCCGAGCGTTGCACCCAGGACCATTGCAAAGACCACCGCTGAAAAGCCAACAAAAAGCGACACGCGCAAACCGTACAAAATGGTTGAGTAGATGTCGCGACCTTGATCATCGGTACCGAGCATGAAGGTTTCGCCGGTAAAGTCGTTGGGCACACCGGGCTTGGAGAATCCGTTCATCAGGTTCAGCGAACCGGGATCAAATGGGTTCTGAGTCGCAAGCAAGGGTGCAAGAACCGCAGAAAGCACCAGGAACACCGTGACGATGAAGGCGATAACAGCTACCGGTGATCGGCGGAATTTGTAGAAGAAGTCGGAAGCCAAAAAGCGGGAGAGATTATTCAATTTCAGTGTCCCCGCGATGATGCATCTGCGCTCAAGCGCGGATCGATGGCAAAGTAAAGCAGGTCCACGATCAAATTGATCAGAACAAACATGACCGAGATCAGCATCAGATAGGCAGCCATGACAGGGATATCGACGAACTGGATGGCGTTGATGAATAGCAAGCCAACACCGGGCCATTGGAACACCGTTTCTGTAATGATCGCAAAGGCAATGATTGATCCGATTTGCAGGCCCGTGACCGTGATCACTGGTACCATTGTGTTTTTGAGCGCGTGACCAAAATTGATGGCGCGTTCAGAAAGACCGCGCGCGCGGGCAAATTTGATATAGTCGGTTCTCAAAACCTCCAACATCTCTGCCCTAACAAGCCGCATGATCAGTGTCATCTGGTAGAGACCGAGCGTGATGGCGGGCAATATGATTGCCTTAAGGCCACTTTCTGTCAGGAATCCGGTCGACCACCAGCCCAATTGAACTGTCTCTCCGCGGCCAAAACTCGGCAACCAGCCAAGCTCGACGGCAAATATGTAGATCAGCAATATCCCGATCAGGAAGGTGGGCAGCGAGACGCCAATCAGGGACGTGGTCATAATAAAGTTGGCAACAATGCCGTCCCGCCGAATGGCTGTAAAAACGCCGAGCCCCACGCCGAAAACGACCGCAAGCAATGCCGATACACCCGCCAGCTCTAGCGTGGCTGGCGCGCGTTCCGCGATGATGTCCGCAACGGGGCGACCCTGACGATAGCTGACACCAAAATTACCTCGTGTGACATTGCCCAGGAATTTCACGTATTGAATGGGGAAGGGGTCATTGAGGCCCAATTGCTCGCGAACACGCTCAATGTCGGCCTGTGTGCGTTCCTGGCCCAGCAGATTGTCGACAGGATCACCGACAAAGCGAAACATGGAGAACGCCACCAGTCCCACCATCAACAGCACGAAGAGGGACTGGAAAACGCGTCGTATTACGTAAGCAAGCATGAGGGTTGTCTTAGATCAGAGTGCTAATTGACAGTTGCCCATCGTAAAATAAAGAAGTTGTCCGGGCGTTGGGTCACTTCGATATTCGATTTTGTTCCCCAAAGCAGCGGTTGAACGTAAAGCGGCACATAGGCTTGTTCATCCTGGAGAATGCCTGCAACTTCATCCAACATTGCCTGGCGTTTGGCGTCGTCGATCTCGGACTGGATCATCGGCAATAACTCATCGACACGAGCGCTTGAATAGTCGCCAAAGTTCCATGATCCAAGCTTCTTCTCCGTGTTGGGGGTGGAAGCCAAAAAGCGAATAGGATGCTCGGCGTCAAATGTGCCTGGTGACCAACCCAACAAGTACATGTCGAAATTGTCGGCACGCAATTCTGGCCAGTAATTGCTCACCGGCATGGCATCCAGTTCTGCGTTCAGCCCGATCTTGGCCAGCATTGAAACGGCTGCCTGACATACGCTCTCATCGTTCAGATACCTATCGTTTGGACATTTCAGACCGAACGAAAACCCATCCGGATAGCCTGCTTCGGCAAGAAGTGCCTTGGCACCTGCTTCGTCAAAAGCCGGGCGTTCTGAAAGCGATGGGGAGTAACCGCGCATGGCGCTGCTCACCAATTGAGCAGCGGGTTGCGCATTGCCCCGCATAATTGTTTGCAATATGGCATCCACATTGATGGCGTGGGCCACCGCCTTGCGTACACGCGCATCTTTGAACGGGTTTGGTTTGCCGGCATCAGCGCCATATTTGAGCGTGTCGGCAGCTTGGGCAAATCCAAACATGATAACGCGGGCCTCAATACCCTGGATGACATTGACCTGTCCGGATGCCGTCAGTCGCTCCGCATCCTGAATCGGGACCGGGTTGATCAGATCAACTTCGCCTGACAGAAGCGCCGCAACAGCTGTTGCAGAGTTTTGAATCGGCGTGAATTCTGCGCGCGTAATGTTACTTTCCGCTTCGCCCCACCAATTCTGGTTTGGCACGAGCACCGTCTTCAGGCCCGGCTGTCGCTCTTCAAGTTTGAATGCGGCCGTGCCGTTGGCGTTAAGCGTTGCATGGTTTTCTGTTTCTTTCGACGGGCGTTCAGCTCCGTTGGATTCTGCCCATCCCTTGTCCATGATCATGAAATTGGCAATGGAATCGGGAAAGATCGGATTCGGTGCCTTTGTCATGAAGTCGATTGTGTAGTCATCGACAATCTTCACTTCTGATACAGGAGCGAACCAAGACGATGTGTCTGCCTCTTCACTCGATGCGCGCTGATAAGAAAACAGGACATCTTCTGCGTTAAAGTCTTCGCCGCCGTGGAACTTGACACCTTGGCGTAAGTTAAAGCGCCAACCGTCGGAACCGATCGGCTCCCAGCTTTCTGCAAGCGATCCCTCGATTGCCATGTTCTTGTTGCGGCGCACCAGGCCTTCATAAACATTGTTGAGAAAACCAAGCACTGGTGCAGAGTT
>JAHEJF010000162.1 GCA_024639025.1 Ahrensia sp.
GCGATGACTTTCTGCATGGCTGCTACGTGGCTGTTCAGGAAGCTGATGCGCCAGGGGTCTTCGACAGTCTCATCGGCCTTCTGTTCGGGCCCCGCCATGCCGTTTTCTGTGACGATAATCGGTAAATCGCCTGTGTAGGTGTCGGCGACCCATTGCAGTAACCAGCCGAAGGTATCGGGCGAGACTTCCCAGCCCATTTCCGTTGTCGGCAGGATGGTTTCGGCTTCCATGAATGAAGGCCAAACGCCGCTGCCTTCATCGGCGATGATTTTTCGGGTGTAGTTGTTGATGCCGATCCAATCGAGCGGCGTTGCGATCTGTTCCATGTCATCAGCCCAGTTTTCTGGCAAATGCGGCTCGATTGCATCCAGAACCAGGGCCGGGTACTCCTTTTTGAACAGGGGTGACAAGAAGCATTCGTTGTATTGCGCGTGGTAACGTGCTGCAGCTGCGGCATCGGCGTCGCTTTCCGAAGCCGGAACGGTCGGTTCGAAGTTCAGGTAAATGCCGAGATTATCCATACCGTTGGCGCGCATGATGTCCACAGACTTACCATGTGCGAGCAGTACATGATGGACGGCTCGTGCTGCGGCCCGTATGTCGCGCAAGCCAGGCGCATGCAGGCCCAGGAAGTGGCTCAGCCACGTAATGCACCAGGGCTCGTTGAAGGTACCGCTGGCAAACATGCGATCACCGATCCGGCGGGTGACATGATCAGTAAATTCGGCAAAACGGTCAGTTATGTCACGATTGCGCCACCCGCCAAGATCTGCCAACGCGACAGGCATGTCCCAATGATGCATTGTGAGCATGGGCTTAATGCCGCGTTTTAACATCTCGTCTGTCAGTTTATCATAAAAATCAATGCCTTTTGGATTTATATTAATTCCGTCTGGCAATACACGTGCCCAAGAAACTGAAAACCTGTAATGATCGAGGTTCGCGTTTGCGATAAAGTCGAGATCTTGCTCATAGCGATGATAATGATCGCAGGCGATGGAGCCGTCCTCCGCCCGTGCTGTATTGCCCGGTGTCGCCGCAAAAGTGTCCCAGTGTGATGTGCCGCAGTCACCGAAGGATGAGCCTTCGATTTGATATGCCGACGTGGCAACGCCAAACAGGAAATCGCTGGCAAAGTCCTTGCGGCTGAAGTTCATTGAATCGCCCATGGCAAAGCACCTTTATCGTTACAGTGGCAAATTACTGTAACGATAAAGTAGATTTGTAAAGCCCGAATTTCGCACAGCCAACAAAAAAACCCGGCGATCTCTCGCCGGGTTCAATGCAGATGTGGAGTTGATTACAGAGAGTAGTAAAGATCGAACTCTACAGGATGTGGTGTGTGCTCGTAGCGGATGTTTTCTTCCTCCTTGAGCTCGATATAGGCATCGATCTGATCATCATCCATCACGCCGCCGGCTTTCAGGTAGTCGCGGTCGGCATCCAGGGCTGCAAGTGCTTCGCGCAGAGAGCCGCAAACAGTTGGAATCTCGGCCAGTTCTGTCGGTGGCAGATCGTACAGGTCCTTGTCCATTGGTTCACCTGGATGGATTTTGTTCTTAATGCCATCAAGGCCAGCCATCAGCATGGCTGCGAATGCCAGATACGGGTTGGCCATTGGGTCAGGGAAGCGAACTTCCATGCGCTTGCCTTTTGGTGATGGTGTGAACGGAATACGGCAAGATGCAGAACGGTTACGCGCTGAGTAGGCCAGCAAAACCGGTGCCTCGTAGCCTGGAACCAAGCGCTTGTACGAGTTGGTGGACGGGTTTGTGAAGGCGTTCAGCGACTTGGCGTGTTTGATGATGCCACCAATGTAGTACAGGCATGTCTCGGACAATCCTGAGTATTCGTCGCCTGCAAAGAGCGGCTTGCCGTCTTTCCAGATCGACTGGTGAACGTGCATGCCGGTACCGTTGTCACCATAGACCGGCTTGGGCATGAATGTTGCTGTCTTGCCGTAGGCGTGAGCGACGTTGTGAACCACGTATTTGTAGATCTGCACTTCGTCTGCCTTGGCTACCAGCGTATTGAAGATCATGGACAATTCGTGCTGTGCAGCCGCCACTTCGTGGTGGTGTTTTTCAGTTTTGACGCCCATTTCAGACATGACCGTCAGCATTTCAGAACGCATGTCCTGTGCGCTGTCGACAGGGTTTACCGGGAAATAGCCGCCCTTGGTGGTTGGCCGGTGACCCATATTGCCCGTTTCGTATTCGGTGTCGGTGTTGGATGGCAGTTCTGCATCGTCCAGTTTGAAGCCGGTGTTGTATGGATCCGTGCTGTAGCGAACATCGTCAAAGATGAAGAATTCGGGCTCGGGACCGAAATAGGCTGTGTCGCCAAAGCCGCCGGACTTGACGTAAGCCTCGGCTCGTTTGGCCGTCATGCGCGGGTCACGGTTGTAGCCTTCGCCAGAAATCGGGTCCAGAATATCGCAAACCACGGCCATGGTTGATTGGGCATAGAACGGATCCATGTGCGCTGATGATACATCAGGCATCAAAACCATGTCGGATTCGTTGATGGCCTTCCAGCCGGCAATTGAAGAACCGTCGAACATGACGCCATCTGTGAACATGTCCTCGTCAACAACGCCGCAATCGATTGTAACGTGCTGCAGTTTGCCGCGTGGATCTGTGAAGCGCAGGTCGACGAATTTCACATCGTTGTCTTTGATTTGCTTCAGAATATCTTTCGCACTCATTTAGTGGCCTTCCTTCTCATTGAGTTGGCTCGATTAAAATTCAGACTGTTAAACGGCGTCTGCGCCGGTTTCTCCCGTGCGGATGCGCACGACCTCTTCAATTGCGGATACGAATATCTTGCCGTCTCCAATGCGTCCAGTTTGGGCCGCATTGCGAATAGCGTCCATCGCTGCATCGACAGTTTCGTCCGTGACGACAACTTCAATTTTCACTTTTGGCAAGAAATCAACAACGTATTCTGCGCCGCGGTAAAGCTCGGTGTGACCTTTTTGGCGGCCAAATCCCTTGGCCTCGGTTACTGTTATGCCTTGAAGCCCGACATCTTGTAGCGCTTCCTTGACCTCATCAAGCTTGAAAGGCTTGATGACAGCTTCGATCTTTTTCATATTTGTGAGACCTCCAGATAGATGTTAGTTCGCGATATGCATGAGCCGTGCCAGTTTCAGAACCAATCTGCATTGTATAAGTCGCCGCGCATGCCTTGCTTTTCAGCACTTTCTGACTTTTTCTGGAGGGGCGATCGATTTTGCACGCGTCGCTGTGATTATAAAATAATCAAACTGATTAAAAAGTAGGCATTTATGGTGAATTCTGAAGCTTATGGCAGTGCCGTGCTGACTTGCAACCAAATGGGCGCTTGCGATCGATGGACCGTCGAACAGGATTTTGCCAGCGGCATGGAGCTGATGGAAAATGCGGGTGCAGCGGTCGCGGATGTGATCATGCGCCGATTTGCCGATGCTTCGCCCATTCATGTTTTCTGCGGACCAGGTAACAATGGCGGCGATGGTTATGTGGTGGCGCGCATGATGAAGCACCGCGGTGCGGATGTGCGTCTTTATGCGCTGGCCAAACCAAAACCTGGTACGGACGCGTCGCTTGCTGCGCAACTCTGGGACGGCGAAGTTCTGACCTTCGAGGATTTTCGCTGCGAGGGCTGTAACGGCCTGTTGATTGATGCGGTTTTTGGTGCCGGATTTACAGGCAAATTGCCTGAAGCGGTTTCAGATGTTTTCAGGCGTGCACAGAACCATCCCATGCGCAAACTGGCTATTGATGTGCCCAGCGGGCTCTACGGCGATACCGGCTTGTTCAGCTTTGCCATGCCGTTTGATGCCACTGTTACATTCTTTCGCAAGAAGCCAGGGCATATTTGCGGTTACGGTCCTGAAATATGCGGCGAAATAACGGTCGCTGATATCGGGGTTCGCGCCGATTTTGCGGATGAACATCGACCCGCAATTTTTGAAAACTCGCCCGCCTTGTGGCGTGATCAGTTGCAAGACCGGCTGCGTGGAACGCATAAATATCGCCAGGGCCACGTTGCTGTTTTTTCAGGTCCGCGTTTTCAGACCGGCGCTTCGCGTCTTTCTGCACAAGCGGCAGCCCGGGTGGGCGCAGGTGCCGTCACACTTCTGGGATCCGAGGGTGCGCTGGATGTGCATGCCAACCATGTTACCTCCATTATGCTCAAGGAGTTGGAGACACAGGACGCCCGCCAGGCGCTCGCTTCGCTCAACAATGTCAGTGCGGGCGTCCTGGGACCAGGCTTCGGCGACTTTGAAGAAGCGCGTGAATTGTGTCTCTCTTGCCTGCAGTCCAACGCAGACACATCATTGAAGACTTTCGTGATGGATGCAGATGCCATCAGTGCTTTTGCCGCTGATCCCGAGCAATTGTTTGCTGCGACTCACGCCAATCCGGAAACCACCGTCGTGCTAACACCGCATGAGGGCGAATTTGCTCGGCTTTTCCCTGATCTGGCTGCTGACAATACGCTCGGGAAACTGCAAAAAACGCTTGCAGCCGCAAAACGCGCGCACGCGGTGATCATTTACAAGGGGTCCGACACTGTTATCGCTTCGCCCGATGGTGAACTTGACGGTGAGGCGCTGGCGGCAATCAACACCAACGGGACCACAGCACTGGCAACGGCAGGTTCCGGCGATGTTTTGGCTGGCATTATCGCCGGCTTGGCAGCGCAAGGCATGAAACCGTTTTTTGCGGCTTGCGCTGCGGTTTGGATGCATGGCGAGGCGGGCCGGAAATCAGGGCCGATTTGCATCGCAGAAGATCTGGTCGATGCGTTGCGCATGGTGCGAAACAGCTTACAGCGCGAGAATTAGCCAATCATCTTTGCAAATCGAGCAACAACTTCATCGGACCCCAGATTCTCGTTGTTGGTCGCAATGTGCCAAATATGGCCGAACGGGTCCCGCAGCTTGCCCGAACGGTCGCCATGGAACTGGTCCTCGACAGGCGATAGCTGATTGGCGCCGTCAGCGAGCAATGCGGCAAACACGGCATCACAATCATCGACATAGATATTGAGCGAGACCGGTGACCCGCCGAGAGTTAATGGTGATACGATATTCCAGGCTTCAACTTCATCAGCGATCATCAAGACCATGCCGTTGATCTCAATTTCTGCGTGCGCCAGAGCGCCGTCGGGCAAGGGCAGGCGATACCGCTCAATCGCACCAAAATGTTTCCCATAATAAAGGATCGCGGCGTGGGCATCGCGGCAAACAAGATAGCGCGTATTGGCTGCGTAGCCCGGACGTTGTGTCATCGTCTACTCCGCTGCGTGGCGTTTGACGGGCCTTCTGCCCAACAGATCCTTCAAAAATTGCCCGGTGTAGCTGCGTTGGTTTTCCGCGATGTCTTCAGGCGTGCCCTCGGCAACGATCTCACCGCCGCCATCTCCACCTTCAGGTCCCAGGTCAATTACCCAGTCCGCAGTCTTAATGACTTCCAGATTGTGCTCGATGACGACAACGGTGTTCTTGTTATCGACCAATTCGTGCAAGA
>JAHEJF010000163.1 GCA_024639025.1 Ahrensia sp.
GCACCATTCTTGCCCCACAGAATTTGCTCCTTCTTCTGGGTCATGATCCGCACCAGCGGCGAGCCAACAATATGTGCCATCTCGATAACCCGCTTGAGCGCGTCCATGTGCTTGGTGTGCAATTCATCGCCGGGCCGGTTGGCTGTGGTCGTGCCAGCAAAAATGTGGCGCGAAAGGCAGGAAACCGGTTTGCCACGGTCGCGCAAGAGCTGGTTTATTTCATCGATCTCTGACGCAGAGTGATCACCGACTTCGGTGTCGCCGACAAATTGCAGCTCCGCATATTCCAGGTCGAACTCATCCATCACATCGATGGCGTGTTTCAGATCACGGCTGATGCCGTCGCAAATGACGCCCAACTTCATTTGGCACCTTCCCGGTGCAACTCGGCACCTATGATTTCCTCAATGACACGGGTGCAGACCCAATTGTCGCCGTTCGGGTATTTGGTCTTGCCCATGTGGAAGACCTGCATTGCCGATGCGGCCGTATGCAGGGGGACGCCCAGTTCCTCGCCAAGGCCCATGGAAATCGTCAGGTCCTTGTGCATGGTGTTTATGTGGCTGCCGGTACCCTCAAACTGGCGATCGATGATCTTTTCCAATGCATTGTTGACCACGCCGCAGCCTGCAGACGAGGTTGAAAAGACATCGAGGATAACCTGCCCCGGTACGCCGGCCTTGGCTGCGAGTGCCGCTGCTTCAAATGTCGCAGAGAATTGCGCACCGATCAGCGATTGCAAACAGGCTTTCACGGTTTGACCCATGCCTGCCTCGGTCCCCACCCGGTGGATGTTGGCCGATACCGCTTCCATGACGGGCTTGAACTCATCCAATATAGCAGCGGGTGCGGAAGCCATCATTGTCAAAGTGCCTCCCTGCGCACCGGGAAAGCCGCCCGATACCGGAGTGTCAATCAGATGAATGCCGCTTCCTTCCATGCGCGCACCGATCTCGCGGGCTTCTGATGGCTTGATGGTCGCAGACAGGATCACCGCGCTGCCTTTCTTCAAGGTGGACATCAAACCGTCCGGTGCAAACAGTACTTCCTTGACCTGATCCCCGTTCATCACCATGACAAACACCGCATCTGCCGAAGCACCGACATCAGCAACATTTTTATTGGCTTTGCCGCCCATAACACTGAATGCATCCATTCGCTGATCGAGCAAGTCCCAGCCCGAGACCTCAAATCCGTTTTTGATGAGATTGAGCGCAATACCACTGCCCATGTCACCAATGCCAATTATTCCAGTGGTTTTCATGAAAACCTCCCGTGTTTTTTGCGGCTGCTCAGTGCAGGCCGACAATTTGAAAAATAATGCCATGCGGCATCGATTTCACGGGGATTTCACGCGTCAGAAGAGACGTCGGGCGGGTCCGGAAGACACCCCGCTGCCCGGTTAGGTCAGGTCAGATAAATGCCTCGGGCTCGAATTTGCAAGCCCAAAACGATGTGGCGGTGCAGCAAGCAGTTCAGTCAGAGGCCAATTTGTTCAGCGTGCCCGGTGTCACGCGTGCCACTTCCATTTGCTCGGTGACGGCATTGCAGCGAAACTGCAGATTGGCGTCGATTGATTCAAGCTCGACATAGTAGTGAGCGCCCGTGTCGCTGATGGTTTGGACGTGATTCTTATCCGCGCCAATCTTCTCAAGCATGACAGAAATGACAGCCGGGCATTCATGGAATGTCATGGCGTTTCTGATCAAAATCTCTTCGCCCGCCCATGCAGATGACGCGGCAAAAAGTGAGCACGCAAGTGCTGCCGGAACAAATATCCGTATCATGCATCGATCCCCCGATCGCTATATCGACACACCTTGCGATGTGCCCTCTCCCGTAGGACGACTGACAGTTGTTGTGTTTGATCCGCCTAGCCGATAATCAAAAGCGTATGCGTGATTCGTTAAATTTAAAAACTTCAATTCGGAAAAAGTCTGTCAGGATTTTACCGATCGGTCTGTTTTTGGCCCTGGCTGGATGCAATTCGAGCAGCGAACCCATGGCCGGACCATTTAATGGCGAGTTTGAAGGCAGCAGTGCAACAAGCGTGCTGCAAAACATCAATGAGCGCGGGCTGACCTGCTGGATCAAGTCCGGAGACAAGGCATTTAGGGGGTTCGCCCTTGTCCCCGAACTTGATACGCGCAGCGGTGCGCCACGCATTCTGATTGTTAAGAGCGGGCAATCACAGGGACTGCCGCAACTGGTGATTCAAGCCAGTGGTGATCCGATCAAGTTGAGCACCTATGGCCCCTTGGCTCAGCAGCGCATATCAGGCCGGATCAATCGCGATATCATCGCCTGGAATACTGGCCGAAAAGGCTGCTAAAGACTGAAACGCTCAACCATCTATCCTGCGCTCGTAAAGCGGTAATGAACGACGGATTTCCCTGTCAGCTTGTTCTTTTGTCAAGCCAATGTCGCGTAGTGCCATTTCATCCAAGCGGCTCAAATGAACGCGTGTGCGACGTTTCTGAAGCTTCACAATCACCATCGCAACAATCACCTTGAACCAGACACGGAATGGCAGATTGTCCATGCCGTAAAGATTGTCTTGACCAATCCTGATCGATTGATCGCTGAACCTAATTGTATCAATTGTACCCATTTTGTGCTCCATCTTGTGTTTTTTGGGTGACATTGTTGCAATTTTGGGGGTACAATGTTCGCCAAATTGACGCAATATAGAGAATTGATACCATGACAAATTGGCTGCCAACACTGCCGGAGACCAAAGGTCCGATCTATGTTCGGCTGGCTGATGCAATCGAAAATGATATCGAAAACGGCACGCTGGCGCCCGGCTCGAAACTGCCGCCGCACCGGAATCTTGCCTTTGATATTGGCGTGACTGTCGGCACAGTTAGCCGCGCTTATGCGGTGGTGCGTGAAAGAGGCATGGTGACGGGCGAAGTCGGGCGCGGCACTTTCATCAAGAATTCCGGCGCTGAATCCACAGCGGCCAATGACAGCCTGCAGCGGTATAACGGGCTGTTGCCCAAACCGCACCCTTCGCTAATCATGATGAATTCGACCTCGGCTCCCGATTTGGGCCAGGCGCAAATGATGTCGCAGAGCTTCATGGCACTGGCGCAGGAGGACCCAATGGCCATCTCGGATTATCTGCGCCACATTCCCGATGAATGGCGGCAAGCAGGCAAGCAATGGATTTTGGACGAAAGCTGGTCACCGGACGTCGAAAATGTTCTGCCAACCATGGGTGCCCATGCGGCACTGGTCTCAGTGCTCAACACTGCCACGGTGACGGGCGACAAGATCGCTTTTGAAGATCTGACCTATCCTGCCACGGTGCGCGCGAGCATGCTGATGGGGCGGCGCGCGATCAAGGTCGCATCGACTGACCAGGGCATGGATCCTGACGCATTTGAGCATGTATGCGCTCAACAGCACCCCAAGATTGCCGTGATAGTTGCGACATTCAACAATCCGACGCTGTCGACAATGCCCTTGGAAAACCGCCTGAGGATCGTGGAAAGCGCGCGCCGTCACAATGTTCTTTTGATCGACGATGATACCTATGGTGTGTTGGCTGACAATCCGCCGCCGCGGTTTGCCGAACTGGCACCCGAGCGGACCTTCCATGTCACCTCGCTCTCAAAGTCAGTTGCAGCGGGCTTGCGCTCGGGCTTTGTTGCCTGCCCGCCCGGCTATGTGAACCGTGTGATGAACGCTCATCGCCTGATCACAGGCAGTGCGCCACGCGCCATGAAAGAAATTGCCGTGCGCCTGATTTTATCGGGCCAGGCCGATCAAATCAAAACGCGCGTAAAGGCAGAAAATGCCTTGCGGATCCAGAAGGTTCGCACCGCGCTTGAAGGTTTTGAATTCAAGAGCGATTTGAATTGTCCTTTTGTCTGGATTCGACTGCCTGAACCGTGGGTCCCCAGCACATTCTGCAAAGCCGCGCGGGCTCATAATGTGGTGGTCGAAGAGGCTGACGAGTTCAAGGTCGGTCAAATCGACCGGGTCATTCCCAATGTTCGGCTTGCAGTAACCGGAGAGCTGGCAGCGGAACGAGTTGACGAGGGATTGGCCGCAATCCACCAATTGCTGCATCAACCTGCGCTGGCTTATGATACCTGCGAATAGGTTACGCGGCATTTTCTTTGCGCAAATACTGTGATTTTGGGCTTTAGTGCCTGTTTTCGGCACGACCAATCGGCTATGCGGACTGCACCATCATTTGAGCCGGGTTCCACACAACACGCCATGACCATCAACAACACTGTTCCTATCACCGATGAGATTATCGAAAAACATGGTCTGAGCCCCGATGAATATCTGCGAATCCTGGAGCTGACCGAGCGCGAACCCACCTTTACCGAACTCGGTATCTATTCGGCCATGTGGAACGAGCACTGTTCCTACAAATCTTCAAAGAAATGGCTCCGCACCCTGCCCACAACGGGTCCGCAAGTGATTATGGGTCCGGGCGAGAATGCCGGCGTGGTCGATATTGGCGATGGCGATTGCGTGGTCTTCAAAATGGAGAGCCACAACCACCCATCCTATATTGAGCCCTATCAGGGCGCTGCCACGGGTGTGGGCGGCATATTGCGCGATGTGTTCACCATGGGTGCGCGCCCGATTGCAGCGATGAATGCGCTTCGTTTTGGCGCACCAGACCATGAAAAAACACAGCATTTGGTCTCGGGCGTGGTGTCAGGTATCGGCGGCTACGGCAATTCGTTCGGTGTGCCGACAGTGGGCGGTGAAGTGGAATTCAATGCGCGCTACAATGGCAATTGCCTGGTTAATGCTTTTGCGGCCGGTCTTGCCAAACAGGACGGTATCTTTCTGTCAGAAGCCAAGGGCGTCGGCCTACCGGTTGTGTATCTGGGCGCCAAAACAGGGCGTGATGGCGTTGGTGGCGCGACCATGGCTTCGGCCGAATTTGACGAGACCATCGAGGAAAAACGTCCAACGGTGCAGGTTGGCGACCCTTTTACAGAAAAATGCCTGCTCGAAGCCTGCCTTGAACTGATGCAGACCGGCGCCGTTATCGCCATTCAGGACATGGGTGCGGCAGGACTGACCTGTTCTGCGGTTGAGATGGGCGCCAAGGGCGGCCTGGGGATTGAGCTGTATCTTGACCATGTTCCCGTGCGCGAAGACCACATGACCGCCTATGAGATGATGCTATCTGAAAGCCAGGAGCGCATGCTGATGGTGCTTGACCCCAGCAAGGAAGCCCAGGCAAAAGCGATCTTTGTCAAATGGGGGCTGGACTTTGCGATTGTGGGAAAAACGACCGACGATTTGCGCTTCCGGGTTTTCCACCAGCAGGAGGAAGTTGCCAATCTTCCGATCAAGGAACTGGGCGATGAAGCGCCAGAATATGACCGCCCTTGGATTGAGCCAGGCCTGTGGCAGCCGATGGATGCATCCGAATTTGCGGAACCTGAAGACTATGGTGCTGCAATCCTGTCCATTCTGGCATCCCCAAACATGTCCTCGCGCCGATGGGTAT
>JAHEJF010000164.1 GCA_024639025.1 Ahrensia sp.
CAAATGCCACCAGGCGAGCTCGAAGATGTCATGAATGCGTTTTATGACGGTAAATACGATGTGCTCCTCTCAACGACCATCGTTGAATCAGGCCTCGACATTCCGACAGCAAACACCTTGGTGGTGCACAGAGCCGATGTGTTTGGGCTTGCGCAGCTCTACCAGCTGCGCGGGCGAGTAGGGCGTTCAAAACTAAGGGCTCATGCGCTATTCACCCTGCCGGCCAACAAGATCCTGACCAAAAACGCTGAGCGACGCCTCAAAGTGCTTCAATCGCTCGATTCACTTGGCGCCGGATTTCAGCTTGCCAGCCATGATCTGGATATTCGCGGGGCAGGAAACCTGCTCGGCGATGAGCAATCAGGCCACATCAAGGAAGTTGGCTTTGAATTGTACCAACAGATGCTGGAAGAGGCGGTGGCCGAACTCAAGGGGGAGGAGGCGGCGCACAACAAGGAATGGTCGCCGCAAATCACCATTGGTACTCCGGTGATGATACCGGAAACCTATGTCGCCGATCTTTCACTGAGGCTTTCGCTGTACAGGCGCTTGGGCAATTTTGAGGAATTGTCTGAGATTGACGGTTTTGGTGCCGAGTTGGTGGACCGATTTGGACCACTGCCCGACGAGGTCGAGCATCTGCTGAAAATCGTCTACATCAAGTCATTGTGTCGCAAGGCAAACATCGAAAAAATCGATGTCGGCCCCAAGGGCGCAGTGGTTCAATTCCGGGACAAAACCTTCGCCGACCCCGCCGGACTGGTCAAATGGATAGGAGAACAGGGCACCTTGGCGCGTATCCGTCCTGACCAGTCCATTGTTTTTGCACGCGATTGGCCCAGTGAAGAAAGTCGGCTGAACGGCACTGCCGTAATTGCGACAAAACTGGTCAACCTTGCGCAGGAAGCGCAAATCGCCGCATGAAAAAGCCGTCAGGGCAAATCTGACGGCTAAATCATTCAAATAAGTAAATCAGTTAACCTATTCAGAAGCCTTGGCTTTTTCCTGTTCTTCTTTCAGCTTTTTCTGGAACTCCTCACGACGCTTCTCGATTTCAGCCTGCAATTGCTGCTGGCGATCTTCAAGCTCGGATTGCTGCAATGGCTCGCCATCAAACGCGGCGGTAAATCCTGTCAATGAAACCTTGATCGGGTTTGGTTGGTTCTGAAAATTCACGGTGGTCAGGGTCAACTCACCGCCACGCTTCAGAGAGCTCACCAGGTCATCGGTCAACGGAGCCTCTGCGACGCAGCGATCCGGTAGGCAAATGGAATAATTCACCTTTTTGGTTGCACCGCCATCGATCTGCATGCCAACGCCGGGTGGAATGATGCGTCCTGTAGGAACTGCGACTTGGAAAAGCGCTCGATTTGCATCACCGGTAATTTGAATGAGGTTTACCGCAGTGAGCAATTGACCGGTATTGGCCGTCCGGATGTTCTGGACATTGCAAATGTCGTTATTGCCTTGCTTTGTGCAAACTTTGAACCAGCCGTCGCGCGGCACTTGTGGTGTCGCTGCATTTTGAGCCTGGGCTGGTGTAAAAGCCGCAAAGGCACCTACAATTGCCGCTGAAAGCGAAAGTTTTTTCATCGTATAGCGCATTCAGATCATCATCCTTTTAGATCGCCATTTCATTTGACCGGACCTCTGACGCCTAATTGAGGCTGCAACATGTCCTGTTGGCGAAGCGGTAACACATTCAAGGTGTTAAATTCCAGCCCTCCATTAAACCATCTACAAAACATAGTGAAAACTGGACCAACACATCTGGCATGTTATCGTGCCGACTCAGATGATATGATTTGGAGGTATGCGGTGCTTGGTAGACTATTGATTGGGATTGTTACGGCAACAAGCCTTGCGGTAATGACAAGTGCGGTCAGCGCGGAACCGAAACATGGCATTGCAATGCATGGCGAACCGGCGCTCCCCGCCGACTATCAGCATTTCCAATATGCCAATCCAGATGCGACCAAGGGCGGTTCAGTCACCTATGGTGTCGTTGGTACATTCGACAGCGTAAATCCCTTTGTTCTCAAAAGCATGCGCACAACCGCTCGCGGTATTTGGGATCCTCAATTCGGCAATCTCGTGTATGAATCACTGCTTCAGCGCAATCGCGACGAACCCTTCACCATGTATGGTCTCCTGGCCGAATTTGTGGAAACCGATGAAGAGCGCACATGGATAGAGTTCACCCTCAACCCCGACGCCAAATGGTCTGACGGCATGCCGGTGACGCCCGAGGACGTGATTTTCACCTATGAGATTTTCACGGAAAAGGGCAGGCCGCCTTACAACCGACGCATGGCGCGAATCGAGAAGATTGAAAAGACAGGGGATCGGAAGGTCAAATTCACATTCAATGAGGATTCCAATCGTGAATATCCATTGATCATCGGCTTGACCCCCGTTCTGCCAAAACATGCCATTGATCCGGAAACCTTTGAAAACTCTACGCTTGAGCCGCCTGTAGGCAGCGGGCCCTACCTGGTGGAAAGCGTCGATCCGGGGACCCGAATCATCTACAAACGCAATCCAGACTATTGGGGCAAGGATTTCCCCTCTAAAGTCGGCTTCGATAATTATGACACCATCAAGGTCGAATACTTCCGTGATACCACGGCCCAATTCGAGGCTTTCAAAAAAGGTGTTTTCGACATCTATCCGGAAAGCGATCCCAGCAAATGGGAATCAGCCTATGATTTTCCCGCTGTCGAAGATGGACGGGTGGTGAAATCTGCATTCACTTCCGGACGCCCGGAACGTATGCTCGGCTTTTTCTTCAACACCCGTCGTGACGTGTTCAAGGATCGCAAGGTGCGCCAGGCACTGGCCATGTTGTTTGATTTTGAATGGGTCAACGAGAATTTGTTCAGCGGACGATTCACCCGGACAGGATCATTCTGGCAAAATTCCGAGGAGCTATCAGCCTTGGGGCGCCCAGCCAACGAAAAAGAAAAAGCGCTGCTGGCACCATTCATGGATGAAGTCCTGCCTGAAGTCATGGACGGGACATACCAACCAACGGTCACCGATGGTTCGGGGCGCGATCGCACGGCATTGCGCGCTGCAGTGCAAAAGCTTGCTGAAGCGGGATACGCCATTGAGGACGGCAGGATGGTCAAGGATGGCCAACAACTGGCCTTTGAAGTCCTCATCGGCAGTGTGCCTGGCGCCTCGCAAAGCGAAGTCGAGAAAATGGTTCTTGCCTACCAGCGGACTGCAGAAGCCATTGGCGTCGCGATCACCATTCGTGGTGTCGACGATGCGCAATTCCAGAAACGTCGGCAGACCTGGGACTATGACATGACAGCAGGCAGCCTCTCTGCATCACTGTCGCCCGGGGCTGAACAAATATGGCGTTGGGGTTCACAATCTGTTGAGCCTGAAGGCACATTCAACTATGCCGGCGCGTCTTCACCGGCCATCGACGCGATGATCGACGAAATGGTCAATGCGCGTGATCGCGAGGACTTTGCTGCAGCTGTCCGAGCCTATGACCGCCTGCTTATTTCTGGACATTACGTCGTGCCGCTGTACCACCTGCGCGAAAAATGGGTGGCGCATTGGTCGCATATCCAGTTCCCGGAAAAAACGCCACTATATGGGTATCAGTTTCCGGTTTGGTACTCGACAAAATGACAGATGTAAAAAGTGAAACCATAGTAGAAGTTCAAGTCGTATCCGACGTGATGTGTCCGTGGTGTTTCATCGGCAAGCGCCGGCTCGAAAAAGCCATTGAGATGCTCGATCCCGCCATCAAGGTTCGGGTGGAATGGAAACCCTTTCAACTGGACGCAACATTGCCCGAAGAAGGCAAGGACCGGCAGCTCTACCTGACCGAGAAATTCGGAAGCAAGGAATCGGCGGATGCGAAATATTCGCACATCAAGCAAGCTGGCATAGATGAAGATATTCCGTTTGATTTCGATGCCATCACGGTTTCACCCAACACGCTCAACGCGCACCGCGTCATCGCCTGGGCCGGTCAGATGGGGCATCACAGGCAGGATCGCGTAGTCCAGCGGCTGTTTGAAGCCTACTTCACCGAGGGAAAGAACATTGGCGACAAGGCCGTTTTAGCCACGGTGGCCGGTGATGCCGGCATGGATCCGAGTGCCGTCGTCGCAAAGCTTGATTCCGATGAGGGGCGCCAAGAGGCACAGCAAGCGGTGGTCAATGCCCATCATATGGGCGTGACAGGCGTGCCATGCTTCATCATCGAACAGAAATACGGCATATCCGGCGCACAAGCACCTGAAACACTTGCCAACGCCATTTCAAAGATTGCCTCGGAGAAGAGCCCGACTGACGCTTGAAGCATCTTGGCCATTAAAGATGACAGAAATCTTGGTGCGGTGCTTTCGCTTGTGCGTGACAGACGCTAGAGCGTTTTAGTCTTCAACTGAACCGCTGGCACGGATTTGGGCATTGAGAATTTTGGATACATCCGGGTTCTGCGCTTCCATCAAAGGCTGACAGATTCTAGTGCCCAAAAGTGTCGCGCAGATCGTACCGTCGATATTCGGGATTCCAGTCAAAATATTCGCTGACCTGTGGGTGTCGGACGGGTTCTCCCGTTTCGTCGTTCAGAAGGTTCTGTTGCGAGACATAGGCGACATATTCGGTGTCCTCGTTTTCAGCCAATAAATGATAGTAGGGCTGGTCCTTGCGCGGGCGCACTTCAGCAGGAATGGCTTCGTACCATTCATCCGTATTATCAAACTCGGCATCAATATCGAAAATCACACCGCGAAACGGAAAGATGCGGTGTTTCACCACATCGCCAATCCCGAATTGGGCCGCAACGATTTTTCCATCGGTATATTTCATGCCTTATATTTGACGCGTCATGTCTGGATTTTCAAGGGCTTGACCATTAAAGATTGCCTCCAATAATGGACCAAATATCGATAGAACCGATTGGGGCAAGATGGGAAACATAATTGGTCTGGTGCTCCCATTCTTCGGCCTGATTGCGCTTGGTTTTGGTGCTGCGCGCATCACCAAACAGCCAATCGAAGCGCTGGGATGGATGAACACATTCATCGTCTACGTTGCTCTGCCGGCCTTGTTTTTCAAGCTTTTGGCCCAAACACCCGTTGAACAACTCACGCAGTGGCGGTTCATTCTGGCCACGACGATTTCCACCTTTGTGATCTTCGCCATTGCATTTGCCATCGGCACGCTGGCAACCAGAGGTGACGTTGGAAAAAGCACGGTCATTGGCTTTGCATCGGCTTACGGCAATGTCGGATATATGGGGCCGGGATTGGCACTTCTTGCATTCGGTGAAGCCGCCGTCGTACCGGTGGCGCTTATTTTTTGTTTCGATAACACGCTCCACTTCGTTCTGGCCCCCTTGTTGATGGCCATGCGCGAAAATGGCGAGGACAAGCCGTCCATCATGGTTTTGATCGGCACCGCATTGTGGCGAATCATCTCGCACCCGTTCATTCTTGCCACAATCGTCGGAATCTCGGC
>JAHEJF010000165.1 GCA_024639025.1 Ahrensia sp.
TGTTAGGCATTTTGGCGGGGGTCGCGGTCAATCTCTTGGGCATCGGTATCATTGAACCTGCACAGGCGGCCATCGACATGCTTGCTGCTGCCAGTATTCCTGCGGCGCTTGTTGGCATTGGTGCCTCAATGACGAAATACAAGATGCGCGGCAGTATTCCCGAAAGCCTGATGGTTTCTGGACTGTCATTGATCATTCATCCCTTGATTGCACTTGTGCTGACCCAATACGTCTTTGCATTGGATCCTGTTTTCGTTCGCGCGGCCGTAACCCTTGCCTGCATGCCCCCGGGCGTCAACATCTACATTTTCGCATCAATGTACCAGCGCGCGGTCGATCTGGCAGCAACCGCATTTCTCGTCGCCACGGCATTGTCGGTCGTATCGATCACATTCTGGCTTTACATATTGAGCATCGTCTTGAATGCACAATGAACATCAGAGAATTCTAAGCCACCTTTCGAACTTGTAACTGGCAATCGAGCCACCGGCCCACCGACAAAATAAGCGCTGATCTTCAGATCACCTAGCAACAATTTATCGTTTGTTTTTGGAATGCGCGGCAACGGCAAGACAAAGCCGTTCTGCTGCCTTGTCTGCAGCAGCCAAATGCCGATATTGTCAATTGGATGCTGGACGCCGTCAGGATCGTTATCGTCCTGAAGGGCCCAGCCGACGAAACCAAATCAATCCAGACAAAGGTCAGCTTGCAGGCAGTCGGTGAATTTTAAAGTGTCCGAATATCCACAAAATGGCCCGCTATTGCCGCCGCCGCCGCCATGGCAGGTGAAACCAGATGCGTCCGTCCCTTGAATCCCTGGCGACCCTCGAAATTCCTGTTTGAAGTCGAGGCGCAACGTTCTTCCGGCTTCAACCGGTCATCATTCATTGCCAGACACATCGAACAACCAGGCTCGCGCCAGTCAAATCCAGCCTCCTTGAAGATCTTGTCCAAACCCTCAACTTCTGCCTGCTCCTTGACCAGACCAGAACCCGGGACGATCATTGCATCAACGCTCGAGGCAACCTTTTTTCCTTCGACCACTTTTGCAACAGCGCGCAAATCTTCAATCCGGCCGTTTGTACACGAACCAATAAAAACACGATCAAGCGCAATGTCGGTCATTTTGGTGCCGGGCGTCAGCCCCATATACTCAAGCGCACGCTGTTTCGATGCTCTGGTATTGGGATCTTCAATATCATCGGGATTTGGCACTACGCCTTCAATGGACACAACGTCTTCCGGTGAAGAGCCCCAGGAAACAATCGGCGGCAAATTGGCCGCATCGAGCTCAACGATCTTGTCATAATGCGCTCCTTCATCCGAGCGCAGCGTTTCCCAATAATTGAGCGCCATATCCCATGCCGCACCTTTCGGTGCACGCGGACGACCCTTGATATATTCAAATGTCTTCGCATCGGGCGCAATCAGCCCAGCGCGGGCACCGCCTTCAATGGTCATGTTGCAAACAGTCATGCGCCCTTCCATCGACAGCGCTTCAATGGCCTCTCCGGCAAACTCGATCACATGTCCGGTTCCACCAGCTGTGCCAATCTGACCAATTATGGCCAGGATGATGTCCTTGGCAGTCACACCCTCCGGGGCAACGCCATTGACGCGCACGAGCATGTTTTTTGCCTTCTTTTGGATCAGTGTTTGTGTCGCAAGCACATGTTCAACTTCTGAGGTTCCGATGCCATGCGCCAACGCGCCAAAGGCACCATGTGTGGACGTATGACTGTCACCGCAGACAATGGTCATGCCTGGCAGGGTAAATCCCTGCTCTGGTCCGACAATGTGGACAATGCCCTGACGTTTGTCATTTTCTGAATAGTATTCAACATCGAAGTCCGCTGCGTTCTTGGCCAGCGCTTCAACTTGAATACGACTTTCCTTGTTCTTGATGCCAAGATGGCGATCAGGAGATGTTGGAACGTTGTGATCCACTACAGCCAATGTCTTTTCTGGCGCTCGGACAGAGCGATTGGACATCCGCAAGCCCTCGAAAGCCTGCGGACTCGTCACTTCATGCACAAGGTGACGATCAATATAAATCAGGCATGTGCCGTCTTCAGCTTCGTGGACGAGGTGATCATCCCAAATTTTATCGTAGAGCGTGCGTGGTCCAGCCATGAGTTCGTCCTGAATTTGCCGAGAAATTTTTCAGTCGATATGCACCGGCAAGGGTTCTGTCGTCAAGGATGAACGCATAATTGGCGCCCTTTTCGCACTCGCTCATGATCACCGGTTTGTGAACACATTTTTGGCAAAATTTTAAGACGAAACGAGCCAGATCGTTTAATCAGTCTTTGAATTTTCAATTACGGATAGCCAATGTCAGACGCCTTCTTTACGCGCCGATCTCTCCTAACTGCGTCCAGCATGGCAGCGCTAGGGCTGATTACTGGTTGTCAAACTGCGCCGACACCGCCTCCCACCGCAGCGGCCGCAACCCCTCCACCGCCGTCAGGCAACAACAGGTACAACTCTGTTTATGGCGCCATGCTCGACGAGGGTTTTCAAATTCCGGCGGTGCCGTGGGACAAAATTGAAAGCCGCTTTCTGCGACAGGAAGTGGCAAACAACACTGGCGTCGGCGCTGGCAAAGTTGTTGTCGAAACATCCCAGCATCATCTGTATTTCACCATGCCAGGTGGCCGCGCCATGCGCTACGGTGTGGGCCTGGGACGTGAGGGATTTGAGTGGTCAGGACGCGGCGACGTTCGCCGCAAGGCCAAATGGCCAAAATGGCACCCTCCTGCGGAAATGATTGATCGCGAACCCGAACTTGAAAAATATCGTACCACCTACAATCGGCGGACTGACACATGGGAAGGTGGTATGGAGCCAGGATTGTTGAATCCACTTGGCGCTCGCGCTCACTATATTTTTCAGGGCAAGAAGGACACGCTTTACCGCCTGCATGGTTCTCCAGAGTGGTGGTCTATCGGCAAATCCGTGTCATCAGGCTGCGTCCGCTTGATCAACCAGGATGTGATTGATCTGTACAATCGTGTGCCCGAAGGCGCAGAGATCATCGTGCGCTAGGCATACCGGCCTCCGGGTCGTCTAACTGCTGACTTATTTGCTTGACCGGCCACGCCTTCAGCGGCATTGATCGTCGCTCGTCTCAAGAGATTGTCCCATGCTCATCTACGAACTCGCTGCACTGGCGGCTGCCTTCACTTGGGCACTAACCGGCATCATATCAGCCGACCCATCAAAGCAATTTGGCGCAGTCGCGTTCAATCGTGCACGCATGATGGTTGTGTTTGTGATGCTGTGCTTCTGGATGCTGTTTGCAGGTGGCTGGCAAAGCATAAACAATGCAACGCTTTGGCCACTAATTATATCGGGGTTTATAGGCATTTTTCTGGGCGATACCGCCCTGTTCCTGACAATGAATAGGCTGGGTCCGCGCCGCACAGCCATATTATTTGCAATGAACGCTCCCATGTCGGTTGTATTGGGTTTCCTGGTGCTGGGCGAAGCACTGACATCCCTCACATTGGTTGGCGTGGCTGTCACGATCGCTGGCGTGGTATTGGCCATTATCTACGGCAAGAGCAAAGCCCAATTGCACAAGTGGGAAAGCGTTGCCGGTCCGCTATGGATCGGCGTGCTGCTCGGATTGGTTGCAGCATTGCCGCAGGCAGTCGGTGCGTTGATCGCACGCCCCATCATGGAAACTGGTGTTGATCCTGTTGCCGCTTCTGCCGTTCGCGTTGGTGTTGCGGCACTCGGGTTGCATCTTCTCATGCAACTGCCACATCAATCCCTGAAGCAGCGAAATCCGGGCTCATCAAAGCTTTGGGCACAGGTGGCGCTTTCCGGATTTCTGGGCATGGGCGTCGGCATGACACTGCTCCTTTACGGACTTTCTGGTGGCAAGGTTGGAATTGTTACGACGCTATCTGCAACCACACCGGCATTACTCTTGCCAATATTGTGGTGGCGCACGCGTGAAATACCTGCCCTTGGAGCGTGGGTTGGCGCTTTGTTCGTGATCGTCGGCAGTGCCATGATCTTCAACGGTAGATCGGAGATGCCAGTCTAGGTCTTGATTTGGTCTCTACGCAACCGTTTCTCCAACTGACGCAATGCCAGAGACAGGCCGATCGTCAGGAGCAGATAGATATAGGCGACAATCGAATAGGTTTCAAAAAACCTGAACGATCCTGACGCATACACTTTGCCCATCTGTGTGAGGTCAGCGACGCCAAGCACCGATACCAGAGACGAGTCCTTGACCATGGCAACAAAATCGTTTCCCAGCGGCGGCAATATGGTTCGAATGGCCTGTGGGAATACGACCAGGCGGAACCGTTGCCAGGGTGACAGGCCCAACGCTTCGGCAGCTTCGACCTGGCCGGTATCAACAGACAAGATGCCGGCCCGAAACACTTCGGCAATAAAAGCTGAATACCCGATCATCAGAGCCAAAATAGCCCGCCACATCAACGAGATGTCACGGGTGCGAAATTCGCTGGCCAACCCCGCATCCTGCAGGGGTTTGGTGATCGTATCGATCAGCCATGCGAGGGCCGGCGCGCCCACAAAGGCGATGTAAAACAGCAATACCAGCATGGGCACACCGCGGATCACTTCGACGTAGAAACGCGCAATCTGGCGCATGACAATGGAGTTTGACAGCGCCATCAGGGCGATGAGAAGTCCCAGGCCGGTCGCGAGCACAAATCCCACCAGTGTCACAAAAATGGTAATCCGAACACCTTTGGAAACAGCGCCAAAGACCTGCGTATACAAATCATTGGCCGCGATGATTGCAGCCAACCCCAATGCAATGGCAATCAACACGACCAACCAATAGGGAAAGTCTTTATCAGGTTTGGATGCGGGAGCTTCAGGCTGCATCACTGTCCTTGGGGTGCCCGCGCCATTCCAGTATTTGCTCTCCCACACCTGCATTCCACGGATCGGTGCGCGTTTCAGAAACCAGCTTGAACCCGTGCCGGTCATAAAGCGAGCGCGCGGCTTTTAGTCCGCCATATGTCGACAAAGTGCGATAGTCATAGTTTTTCTGAGCACACCAATCCATTGCAAACTGCATCATGTGTGCGCCTAGACCAGCACCACGCACCCGCTCACTCACAATGAACCATCGAAGATATGCGCCCTTACTAGGATCCCCAGAAACATCCATGATCAGCGAACCCACCAGCGCATCGCCCTGGTGCGCTGTCAACATCAAATCCTTCCCTGCATCAAATCTGTCAATGAAGGAGGCAACATGTTCAATAATGCGCTCCACGAACGCATCACCAAAGCACCATTGGTCGACATAGTATTCCTTATGCAGTTGTACGACGCCCGTCGCATAGTCCGCCCGGGCATCTGTTCTCAGTTCCAGGGTCATGCTTCATTGGCCAAGTTTGTAATCCAGAAACCACTTCTTGTTCAGCGCATCGATTGTGCCATCGGCCTTCATGGCTGCGATTGCTGCATTA
>JAHEJF010000166.1 GCA_024639025.1 Ahrensia sp.
CATTGTGCCAGGACGGTTCTAATCGTCGGTGCTTGGCAATATAGCGGTGCAACCGAGGACAACGTCTGCAATTGGGGTGTGGTTCAGCTTTCATGCTGGCTTGGTAGCGGTTTTCAGCCAAATTTTCGATTTAAAATCAGTGCAGGTTGTCGGAATGTGCAAAATGCAAGGCAATCAATACAAGATTTGTTGCGTTTACGTGCATGTCGCTGTATAGCGACGCCAGTAATTCCCGTTCAAACGACGAAGAGGAACGCTTTATGGCCCGCGTGACCGTCGAAGATTGCGTCGATAAAGTAAATAACCGTTTTGATCTTGTTCTGCTGGCTGCACACCGCGCACGCCAGGTTTCACAAGGTTCTGCGATCACCATTGATCGCGACAACGACAAAAACCCGGTGGTGGCACTGCGCGAAATCGCAGATGAAACCCTTTCCCCGGGGGATCTGGAAGAAGATCTCATTCACTCGCTGCAAAAGCATGTTGAAGTTGATGAACCAGAGGCTGAAATCGTTGATCAGCCGGTTGAGGAGGAGGAAGTCCCTGCTCAAATTACCTTCAATTCAATGACCGAAGAAGAGCTTTTGGCAGGCATTGAAGGCCTTGTGCCGCCAGAGAAGTCCGACGACAACTGATCGGACGATTCAAATTATCGCTTTTATGAGCACGCATTTGCTGCTTATATTCAACGCGCGGTACCAATAGGTGCCGCGTGTTTTTTGTGGAGCGAAACCTTTAAATGATGCGGCAATACGAGCTTGTCGAACGCGTGCAGCGTTACAAGCCAGAAGTAAACGAGGCGCTGCTGAATAAGGCTTATGTGTACGCCATGAACAAGCATGGCGGGCAAACGCGCGCCTCTGGCGACCCCTATTTCTCTCATCCTCTGGAAGTTGCGGCCATTTTGACCGACATGAACATGGATGAGAACACGATCGCTGTCGCCCTGCTGCACGACACCATTGAGGACACGTCGGCCACCCGGGTCGAAATAGAAAAGCTGTTTGGAGAGGATACCGCTCGCTTGGTTGACGGGCTGACCAAGCTCAAAAAACTGGACCTGATTTCCAAGAAAGCGGCGCAGGCCGAAAATCTGCGCAAGCTGTTGCTTGCCATTGCCGATGATGTGCGCGTGCTGCTGGTCAAGCTGGCCGATCGGCTGCACAACATGCGCACGCTGGATCATGTCAGCGAAGACAAGCGGTTCCGCATCGCCGAAGAGACCATGGAAATATACGCGCCGCTTGCCGGGCGGATGGGCATGCAGGATATGCGCGAAGAGCTTGAAGATCTGGCTTTTCGTTACATTAATCCCGAAGGCTACAACATCGTCAAACAGCGCTTGGTGCAACTGGCAGAGTTCAACAAGGACACATTGGCCGAGATCTCGACCACGCTGACGACCCTGCTTGCCGACAATGGCATCCATGCAAGCGTGAAAAGCAGGCAGAAAAAGGCGTGGTCCGTTTTCCGTAAAATGGAATCCAAGGGGCTTTCCTTCGAACAGCTTTCAGACATTTTCGGTTTCCGGATTATTGTTGACGATGAGGATGATTGCTATCGCGCGCTGGGCATCGTTCATCGCAAATGGACCATGGTGCCGGGGCGTTTCAAGGACTACATATCGACGCCCAAATCAAACGACTACCGTTCCATTCACACCACGATCGTCGGCCCGTCCAAGCAGCGCGTGGAATTGCAAATTCGTTCGAAAAAGATGCACGAAATCGCTGAATACGGGGTGGCCACCCACGCCATTTACAAGGATATGCCGCTCACCATTGATGAGGAACCCAGCGAGAAAACCAATGGTAAGAGCGACAGTTACGCATTCAGAGATACCAATGCATACGCATGGTTACGCCATACTATTGAATCGCTTTCTGAAGGTGACAACCCCGAAGAGTTCCTCGAAAACACCAAGTTGGAGCTGTTCCACGACCAAGTGTTTTGTTTCACGCCAAAAGGCCGGCTGATTGCATTGCCACGTGGCGCGATCCCTGTCGACTTTGCCTATGCGGTGCATACCGATGTGGGCAATTCATGTGTCGGTGCAAAGATCAACGGTCGCATCATGCCGCTGGTCACCCAATTGCAAAATGGCGACGAGGTGGAGGTCATCCGCTCGGCTGCAGCCGCACCACCAGCAGCCTGGGAGACCATCGTTGTAACTGGCAAGGCGCGTTCGGCAATCAGGCGGGCAACGCGGCTGGCTGTACGCAAACAATATGCCGGTCTTGGGAACCGCATCCTCGAACGTGCCTTCAGCCGTGCCGGCAAGCCGTTCTCCAAGGAGATTCTCAAGGACGGGCTTGAAGACCTTGCGTTTAAGGACGCTGATGATTTACTCGCGGCAGTCGGAAGGGGCGAGCTGTCATCGACCAATGTTCTAAAGGCAATACACAACGATTTCCGATCTGATAAAGATACCGCACCGCCACACCCTGAATTGATGGGTGAGGGGTGGTTCAACCTTTCCAATGCCACGGGAATGATGTTCAAGTTTCCTGAAAAGGCTGAGGGCGACGAAGTCCACAAGGATCAAACCTTGTCGATCCGTGGTGCATCGGGCGATTTACCGGTTCGGTTCTCGCCTGAAGGGGCTGTACCCGGCGACCGTATCATCGGCATTGCCACACCAGGCAAGGGTCTTACGATCTACCCCATCCAGTCTCCAGCGCTTGCTGCATACGACGATCAACCGGAGCGCTGGATTGACGTTCGTTGGGATATCGACGCTGCCAATCGCACCAGGTTCAAGGTGCAGATTGTGGTAACGGCAATTAATGCGCCCGGATCGTTGGCAGAGATTGCGACACTGGTCGCCGACAATGATGTCAATATTCACACTCTGTCTATGGTGCGCACGGCGCCAGATTTCACCGAAATGGTGTTTGACTTGGAAGTTTGGGATATCAAACACCTCAACCGGCTGCTATCCCAATTGCGCGAAAGCGGCGCTGTGAGCACGGCCGAGCGCAGAAACGGATAAACAGCCAACTGGGTTATCAGGTGAGTTATGAAGACAGAAGAAGTCATAGATGTGTTTAAAAGCGCAGGCGCAGTGCTTGAGGGTCACTTTATTCTGACCTCGGGTCTTCGCAGCCCGGTCTTTCTTCAAAAAGCGCGTGTTTTCATGCATGCCGACAAGACCGAGACGCTTTGCAAAGCCTTGGCCGAGCTGCTCAAGGCAAAAGGATATGGAGACGTCGATTACGTTGTCGGGCCGGCCATTGGAGGCCTCATACCGGCCTATGAAACATCCCGTCATATGGATGCCACGGCCATTTGGGTAGAGCGTCAGGATGGAAAATTCGCGTTGCGCCGGTTCGAGGTAAAACCGGGCGACCGCGTTGTCATTGTTGAAGATATTGTGTCCACCGGGTTGTCAATCCGGGAAACCATCACCTGCATGCAGGAATTGGGTGTTGAAGTGGTGGCGGCGGCCTGCCTGGTTGATCGATCAGCAGGCAAGTCTGATGTCGGCGTACCGTTGGTCGCTCTGGCTGAGTACGAAGTGCCGGCCTATGAGCCTGACAAACTGCCGCCCGAATTGGCAGCCATACCAGCGATAAAACCCGGCAGTCGCAATATCTGATAAACCGCAACGAACAATTGTGGTTGATGAGATTGGCCGCACGATCTATCTGAATGGATCAAGGGCGTTTCGCCTGCAATATGGACGAGCTACATGCTTTTCAAACGACGAAATAAGGACGAATTCTGGACGCGTCTCCGCGTCTGGCTTTGGCCACGGCGTAATCACGCCCGTTCGTCGCGCTATGTTTGGAAACGTGTGCTCAGAATTCGGGCAAAACCGCATGCAATTGCCCTGGGATTTGCTGCCGGTACATTTGCATCTTTTACCCCCTTTATGGGGTTTCATTTCATCTTGTCATTTGCCATTGCCTGGGCAGCACGCGCTTCCTTCATTGCAGCGGGCCTGGGCACAGCTGTCGGAAACCCCCTCACTTTTCCGCTGATTTGGGGCTCCACGCTCAGCCTGGGCCGCTTCATTCTGGGTCGGTCACCTGAGTCGGTTGGCAAGGCGGAAGGCTTCTTGGCCACACTCAAATTGTTCGGATTTCAAGCTGTTTGGGACCCATACATATTGCCCATGATCGTAGGTGGCGTGCCGCTGGGATTGATCGCTGGTACATTATTCTATTTCCCGATCAGAACAGCCGCACGGGCTTTCCAGGCGCGTCGCTTGGCAAAGCGCGAAGCAAAAGAACAACATAATGGCACAATGGGCAGTCCGGAGACATCAACATGATTATTGGGCTTGGCAGCGATCTCATCGACATTCGTCGCGTGGAAAAAACGCTCGATAAGTATGGCCAGAAGTTTGTCGAACGCATTTTCACACCGATTGAGCAGACAAAATCAGACAGGCGCCGCATGCGCGCGGCGTCCTATGCAAAGCGTTTTGCAGCGAAGGAAGCCATGTCCAAGGCATTGGGGACTGGCATATCGCGGGGTGTGTACTGGCGGGACATGGGTGTGGTGAACCTGCCAGGCGGCAAACCGACCATGGAACTGACCAACGGCGCACGTAAACATCTGTTGGCAATGATGCCGGACGGTCATGAACCGCTGGTGCATTTGACAATCACGGATGATGACCCGCTTGCGCAGGCATTTGTGATCATAGAAGCCCTGCCAAAAAACGACCGTAACTAGGGCCTACGCATTGCGGCAATAGGCGCGAACAGTTATGACGCGCATCGAAACATCCTCTACTATCCCAACCGAATCAGGACGATGGACTTGGCGAAAAACAAAGAGAAGACTTCCGGCGGATTAGGCGAAACAGTTTCGGTGATAATCCAGGCCCTTGTGCTGGCCGTGATCATCCGCAGTGTGCTGTTTCAACCATTTTCCATTCCGTCAGGATCAATGCGCCCGACCTTGCTTGAAGGCGATTATCTGTTTGTGACAAAATGGGCCTATGGTTACTCGAGGCATTCTTTGCCCTTCAGCCCAAACATATTTGAAGGTCGCATCTGGGCATCGGATCCAAAGCGCGGTGATGTTGCCGTTTTCAAGTTTCCGCCGGATCCAAATCTTGATTACATCAAGCGGGTTGTTGGTCTACCCGGCGACACGATCCAGATGAAAAGTGGACAGTTGTTCATCAATGGCGAGGCGGTTGAACGCGAGAAAATTGGGCAAATCGATGATATTGATATCACCGAAGTCAACCGGCCGGTCGATGTTTATCGCGAAACTCTGCCAAACGGCGTGAGCTACACCACGCTGGATGTCACACCGGGAACGGTGGGCGATGACACCCGCGAATTCGTCGTGCCCGATGACCACTTCTTTGCCATGGGTGATAACCGTGACAATTCTTCGGACAGCCGCTTTAATGTCGGATTTGTGCCAATGGAAAATCTTGTCGGTCGTGCCAACATTATTTTCTTCTCAATTGCAGGTGGCGCAT